>NZ_AEXS01000185.1:0-29388 GCF_000204455.1 Paenibacillus sp. HGF5
CGCGCATCCTCGATGCCTCTGCGTTCATTCAGCAGGAACGCCCAATTCTGATACCTTTGAAGATTGGCAATGACCGTATTCTCGTAGACCGAGAGTACCGGGAATATGCCGGTGACTCTACGCTCCTCCGTCAGCAGTGCCATGTTGTTTTTCTTCGCATCGGAAGGCGACTTGATCTTCACTGGTTTCCCGTTAATCGATATGGTTCCGGAGGCCACCGGACGAAGCCCGAAGAGAGCCTCAACCAATTCCGTACGCTGAGCGCCGACAAGGCCGCCAATGCCCAGAATCTCGCCCTTTCTCAGCTCGAAGGATACATTCTGAAACGATTTCGGATTAGAGGAGCTTAATTGCCGGACCTGCATCCGGGTTTCGCCCGGCATGTTCGTCCGTTCAGGATAGCGCTCCGTCAAATCCCGTCCCACCATGCGGGTAATGATCAAATCGGTCGTCAATTCTCCTGCCTGCCAGGTTCCCACGTACTTGCCGTCCCGCATGATCGTGACATCATCGGATATGCGCAGAATTTCTTCCATTTTGTGCGAGATGTAGACGATGGACACACCCTGCGACCGCAGCCTGTTCATGATGCTGAACAGATGCTCCACCTCGTTCCCGGTCAGGGATGAGGTCGGTTCGTCCATTACGATCACTTTGGAGTGATAGGACACCGCTTTGACAATCTCAAGCGATTGGATCTTGGACACCGAAAGCGCTCCTGTTCTTGCCCTAGGATCAATATCGATATCAAGCTCGCGGAACAGCCGAAGCGTGTCCGCTGCCATCTGTTTCTCGTTCACGAATTTCAAGGGCCAGAAGCCCGTCATCGGAAATCTCCCCAGCCATATATTCTCCATCACATTGCGGTGCGGCACGGGATGAAGCTCCTGATGAATCATGGATATTCCGTGATTTAATGCATCCTTGGAGCTGTTGATGGCGACCTTGTCGCCGTTTAAGTAAATGTCGCCTTCATCAGGCTTGTAGATGCCGAATAAACATTTCATCAGCGTTGATTTGCCGGCCCCATTCTCGCCCATGAGCGCATGCACGGTTCCGGGTCTTACCTTGAACGTTACGTCGCTTAATGCCTGAACGCCTGGAAACGCCTTCGATACATTCCGCATCTCCAGCACATATGATTCCGCCACTTTGAATACCTCCTTCGCTTTTCCGGGCCAAAAGAGTCCAATATAAAGGGACAACGCTACGATGAGCCGCTGCCCCTTCTTATAACCCTGCCATTATTTCGCGTCGGCGATATTGTCCTTCGTTATTTTTTTGTAGGCGATCCACACGTATTTACCGTCGGTAATATCAAATCCGGTATTCTCCTTGTTCGGCGTTTCCCCTTTGGAGAGCGCGGCCGCAATGGCAACGGAAGCTTTGCCCTGGCTCTTGGCGTCGTTAAGCACGGTTCCGAGAAGAGTGCCATCTTCCAGCGCCTGGACGGCGGGAGCCGTCGCATCGACGCCCACAACCGGCATGTACTTGTCGCCGCTAAAATACCCTGCCGCTTTCAATGCCTCAATCGCTCCGAGCGCCATATCGTCATTGTTGGCCAGCACCGCTTCAATCTTGTCGCCATGGGACGCGAGGAAGGTTTGCATCTTCTCTTGTCCTTTCACGCGGTCCCACATGGCGGTATCCACCGCAAGCGCTTCCACTTCAATGCCGGCGTCTTGAATCGCCTGAACGGAGAATTTGGTCCGCAGCTCAGCATCCTGATGGCCCGGCTCCCCCTGCAGCAGCACATACTGCAGCTTGCCGTCCCCGTTCTTGTCTGCCTTCGGATTCGCTTTCCAATAATCTACGATCAGCTGGCCGGAGATCGTGCCGGATTCCTCCGCCTTCGCCCCTACGTAATAAACCTTATCCCATTTGTTCATGTCTTCCGCGATCGGCTCCCGGTTCAGGAAAACCACCGGCGTATTGGCGGTTTTCGCCTTGTCGATAATGACGCCCGCTGCCGTGCGATCTACGGGGTTGATAATCATGGAACTGTATTTTTTCGAGATAAACAGATCGATTTTCTCATTCTGGGTCGGCTGCGCATTTTGACTATCCACGATATCCAGTTTGGCTACGCCATTCGCTGCATCGGACATCGCATTCCGAACGCCTGTCATAAAGGTATCGTCGAACTTGTAAATCGCCACCCCGACTTGAGGCGTGCTGCCGCCTGCCGCGTCGCCGCCCGTGCTATCGCTGCCGGTTGAACTGCTCCCGCCGTTGTTGCATGCCGCCGTGGTGAGCATCATGCCTGCCATTAGGACAAACAGCCATTTTTTCTTCACTTGGGTTGACCTCCCTGATTCATTCGATATTTCAGTGCTGGCTACGGAACTCCGAAGCCGTATCTCACTGACTACCGCCATTATGCCGGAATGACTCTGATATTCGAATTCAAAATTCTCCTGATTTCTAGCAAAATTCTCATTACTTTACCTTTGTTTCGTGACTTCCTTACTTCACAAATGGAAACAGCACCTTCTGATTATCCATCCAGAACATATTGTCGGCATCAATCACCTTGGTCTCAAGCACGATCGGCTTATCATATCTCGAACCGTCCATTACCTTCACAGCCTGCTCTACGCCCAAGTAGCCCGTGCTGAAGCCGTTCTGTACCACGAGTTTATGAAGGACGCCATCCTGAAGAAGCTGAAGCTGTTCCAGATCGCTGCCGAAGGTGACAATCTTGATCTCCCCTTCGACCTTCCGCCTTGCGACTTCTTTAGCCGCTCCCAAGGAAGCCTGAATATCGAGTGCCAGAATTCCGTCGACGGCGCCCTGATCCAGCAGCTGTTTGGCGGCCTGCCAGCATGCATCCTCGCGTTTGCCGCAAGCCGCGCCGCCCGCTATTTCAATTCCGCCGATATCTGACCATGCCTGTTTGGCTCCTTCTTCGCGGGCGATCAAGTCGGGGTCCTCCCTGTCGGAACGCAGGATGGCTACTGTACCTCGACCTTCAAGCAAGTCGGCCAGCTGCCCGCCCGCCTTGCGTCCGGCAGCTTCATTATTGATCGCGATCGCGGATAAGATGCCTGTGGTCATTCGTTCATCATTCAATGCAATCACGGGGGTACCCGCTGCAGCTGCCTTATCGCCTAATTCCTGCAGCACTGCCTCCGATGCCGGGTCGATCAAGATCGCGGAGGCACCCTTCTCCAACATCTTCAAAGCGGCCTGCAACTGCTCATCCTCATCGTCGCTAGGCTCCAGGAAAACATAATCGAGCGCCAATCCGTATTCCTTGGCAGCCGCCTCGGCGCCTAAACGGATCGCATCCCCCTGCTCTTCGGCGTGTACGGGGGCCACAAGGGCAATATGTTGAAGCTCGGGCTCCTCATCCGGGTCCGTATCGGATGAACACGATGTTAAAAGGATCAGGACTGCGACAAGTGCAGCGAAACAGCCCCTAGGTCCAATCGGTAACCGCAGCGGCCGAAAAGTTTTAATCATGCTCGCGTTCCTCCTCGTCCATATCGTGAATGACCGGAATCCGTATGCGAACGGTAGTGCCCGCCTCCTGCTCGCTCTCGAATTCCAGCCCGTACCGTTTGCCGTAATACAGACGAATTCGGTCATGAACATTTCGAACGGCCACGCCTGAACCGGCCGTATTGATAAATGGAGCCGGGTTATGAGGCGTCTCTTTAGCGTCCAAGATCCCTTCAACCATCTGGGGTGTCATCCCAACCCCGTTATCCGTAACCGTCATTTCCAACAATTCGCCTTTTACGGCTGCCCCTATGCGAATATGCCCCTGATCCACCATATACTCGATGCCGTGCACGATGGCATTCTCGATTAAAGGCTGAAGCACCAGCTTGAGGGTGTAACAGGATAGCGCGGCTTCGTCCGCTTCGATTACAAAATCGAATTTCTGTTTATATCTCATCTGTTGTATGGTCAAATAATGCCGTGCGTGCTCCAGCTCTTCCCGGACGCTTATCGATGTCTTCCCTTTGCTCAAGCTCAAACGAAACAGCTTCGACAAGGAAGTAATCATCGTAATGACCTCCTCCTTCTTGCTCATTCCTGCCATGCGAACAACCGAATTCAGGGTGTTGTACAAAAAATGAGGGTTGATCTGGGCCTGCAAGGCTTCCAGCTCATATTTACGCTTCGATTCCTGCTCCTTCACAATCTGTTTCATGAGCTGCCTGATCTTATTCAGCATCAGGTTGAAACGGCTGGACAGCTGCACTACTTCAAGCGGCCCCTGCAACGGGAGCTCCACGTCGAAATCGCCACGTTCCACGGCTTTCATCGTTCTGCCCATGCGGCGAATAGGCCGGGTGAGCATGGCCGAAAGAATCAGGGATACCGCAATGGCCAGCACCAAGACAATGGCAACCACCCGGACCAAATAACGGTTGACCTCTTCTCTTGTGGTCATGATCTCATCCAAATAGGATACGCCAACGATTTTCCAGCCAATGTTGACGACCGATTTGACCGTATTGAGCCGCTTGACCCCATCCGATTCATCGATGTAGCTCTCCGAGGAGGTCAGCGCACGCTCAACGCTCTCATTCCGAAGCCCCATGTAGATTAATTGCTGCTGCGGATGGTACACGATATTTCCCGCTCCTTCGTCGATGATGTACGCATACCCGCGCTTCCCTAGACTGATGCGGCTGCTCAGCTCGTCGATCTTCTTGAAGTTGATATCCACCAGCAGAATGACGTACATCGGCTCCCCGTCATGAACGACCGTAATGCCTTTACTCATCGTGACAACCCATTCAAACGTGTGGTCATATAAATTCTGAACATGGGGCAGTGAGAAGCTCAGATGGTCGGAGACTCTCATGGCCGAGTGAAACCAGCTCTGTTCCGTCACCTTGGCGCTGGACTTGACCGGAATGGCCGGATGGTTCCGCAGCAGGTCGCCCTGATCATTAAACAAAGCGATAGAGACGATGTCATCTCGGCTTCGCATGATCGTATCGAGCTGTTTTGTCACCTGCTCATCGTCCCACTGCCCGTCTGCCAGCATGTTTTCCTCGATCGCCCGATACAACTGCGCCATCCCGTCCACGTAATCCTCGAGATTATAGCTAACCTGGTCCACGATTTGCTGGGCATTCAGGAATACGCTTTGCTCTGCCGATCGCGAGAATTTATTGAAGAGCAGTACGGCTACCACGATCACAATGAGCAGAATGAACGCCGAGAAGGACCACATGATGATGGATTGAATGCTGTGCGTTCGGAATCGCTTAACCCATCGTTGTACGAACGGTAGAATCGAGTATCGCTTCGTATACGTGATTTTCACCGATGCCCTACCCCCTCGCTTGTGCCCGATATTCCTTAGGCGAAACGCCGACCTGCTTCTTGAAGCAGAAGCTGAAATAATTCGGATCGGCAAACCCGACGCGCTCCGCAATTTCGAAAGCCTTCAGGTCGGTGGAACGTAAAAGCTCCTTGGCCGTTTCCATCCGCAGCTGCATTAAGTACTGCACATAGGTCATTTTGAGCTCTTTTTTGAATACGCCGCTAAAATAGCCTGTGCTGATATGCAGGTGCATGCACAGCTTCTGCAGCGATATATCCGGGTCGTCGTAATGCTCCCGCGTGTACTCCAGCGCTTTCTCCACGATGTCTTTATAGGCATGCTGCCTGGAGTTGGAGATTTGCTTGCGGATGGCCAAACTGACATCCTGAAGCCAAGCTTTAGCCTCCTGTAGTCCGGAAAACTTGAAGATCTCGGCATGCAGCTGATACCCCGCTCCAAACATCTCCTCAAGCTCGATCCCGGATTCTTTAGCCGTTCGAAGTATGGCCGTTACGACTTCCAGGAGATAGATCTGAACCTCTTGAATCGTGCAGGATGCTCCAATCAGCTCATCGAATATGTGCGTAATCGATTCACTTAATTCCTCCGCGGTTCCGAGCTTAAGATTGCGGATCAGCGCTTGCTCCTGCAATTCGTCCAGACGGATCCCTTCCTGCCTCGGACTCTCCACGTCATCGATGAAGATGACTTTCTCGGCACCGAGAATCAGCCGGTAGTCCAGCGCCAGCAGCGCATCCTGGTAGGAGTGCTTAAGATCGGACAGAGTCCGGACCCTGGAACCCACGCCGATCGTAACCGGCAGCTTCAGATAGTGAAGATTGCTTTTGAGCAAACGGTCCAGTGCCACCTGCAGGTCGCCAAACCACGACTCGTCCTCGCAGCCGTCATTCGTAATCAAGAACACGATGCTATCCTGGTATATGAATGCGCTTCCAAAAGAAAGGGGATCCATCAGCTCTTTCGCAATGTTCAGCATAGCGTGCAGCATCAAGTCCATATCGCCGGAATGCCGCAGGGAGCTTGATGGAGCACTCTCCTTATGCTCTGCCGCCGGATATAAAGCCAACACCGCGGCGAGATAACAGGCGCCGTTCAGCGGAAGGCCGTAATTCCGAGTTTTCTCCTCAATGATGGAGCGGGGCAGTTTTCGGGTTAACAGCGAAGCCAGGAACGATTCCCGTAGCAAAGGCAGGCTTGTCCGGTAATGCTCCTTTAATTGGCGCACGTCCTCACGCTCCGCCACCTCCATATCGATTTTGTCCTTGATCTTGCCTAATAACTCCATGAAGCTTTCGGCAGAGAACGGCTTGAGCAAATACTCATCCACGCTGAGCGTAATCGCTTGACGGGCGTAATCAAATTCGTCATAGCCGGTCAAAATCACGATTTTGCACAGCGGCTGATGCTCCCTTAGCCATGAGGCCAGCTGCAGTCCATCCTGAAAGGGCATACTGATATCGGTAATAACGACATCCGGCTCCAACCGCTCCGCAGCCTCCACGGCCTCTCTTCCGTTCTCCGCCGTCCCCTTGATCTCGAATCCGCAGGCTTCCCATTGGATTTCCTGAACGAGGCCTTCCCTCACATCGGCTTCATCATCTACTAACAGCACTTTATACAATGCGACCCCTCCCGTTTCTGTCCTGTTCGGTTGCAAACTGAATCTATAGTGATCTTACCTCGCCGCACCCAAATTGGGAATCTTCCACATTATGTTTTTTGTAACAAAAAAAGAACGAATGCACGACTCCAACGAAACAGTGTTTCCCTGTTCCTGGAGTCATGATTCGTTCCGAATTCGATTGTGCAGCATTCCTTACGCCTGAACGGGTACGGAGACGGGTTTTACCGGCGTGCTCAACCTCTTGATGCTCAGATAGTAAGCGATGCCGAGCGGGATGACGGCGCCCAGCCAAGCCAGCGGATTTGCCAGGCTTGCACCGAGGAAGCCGATCTGTGCGGTCAGGAAGATAGCAGCCAGTACCCGCATGATCAGCTCCATGATGCCCGCCACAGTGGGAATTAAGCTCTGACCAAGCCCCTGAAGCGTGAAGCGGTAGATGAAGAGCAGCGACAGAAGCAGATAGGTGCTGCCGTTCGATAAGAAATACAGCCTGCTGAGCGACAGCAATTCCTCTTGGCCTTGACCCACAAAAAGGCTGACGGCGGCAGGACCCGCAAATATAACCAGCAGGCCCACGGCGATGCTGAATGATCCTGAGAGCCAAATACACTGCTTAACCCCCAGCTTGATCCGATCTATGCGATTCGCTCCGAAGTTCTGAGCAGCAAAAGTCGCCATTGTAATCCCGAAGGAACTCATCGGCTGCGTCGCGAGCATATCAATCTTCTGAGCCGCGGTATAAGCCGCAACGGCTGTTGCCCCGAGACCGTTTAGCGTGATCTGAAGAATGATGGCTCCGATTGCGATAATGGAGGCTTGGAAGCCCATCGGAAAACCTACCCACATATGCTGGCGTATAAATTTCCAATCGATGGACCAGTCGGCATTCTTGAATTGAAGGAGCGGGACCTTCTTATGAATGTAGATCAGACAGAGCAGGCAGGAGAACAGCTGCGATATAACCGTGGCAAGTCCGGCTCCGGCTACTCCCATCTTAAATGCGAGAATGAATAAGAGGTCGAGCACGATGTTCAGAATGCTTGCAACGACCAGGAAGAGAAGCGGGGTCCGGCTGTCGCCGAGAGCACGGAGCAGGTTAGCCAGCAAATTGAACAGAACGGCCGCGCCGACGCCCCAGTTAATGACGATCAAATACGAATACGCATCATCCAAAATTTCGGCAGGGGTGTTCATCATGACGAGGACGGGCCTCGTAAATATAACGCTCACGATGGTGAGGAATACCGTGAACACCAGACTGATCCATACACTCGTTCCCACGCTTTTGCGGACGCCTGCGATATCTTTAGCTCCAAAACGCTGCGCGGTTATGATAGACAAACCAGCCGTCAAGCCTTGGGCAAAGCCGATGACAAAAAACAAAATGCTGCCTGTCGAGCCAACGGCTGCAAGTGCGTTCACGCCAATGGTACGTCCCACGATAAGGGTGTCTGCCATGTTGTAAAATTGTTGAAAAATATTACCGATCAAAAGCGGGATGGTAAACATGGTAATCAGCTTGATCGGACTTCCTTGCGTCATGTCTCTCATGTAGATTCTCCTATGCCGTCAATAAACGTTCCTCTAGAGATTTATTTGAAATATTATGCTCCAAGCAGCGCTTATCGCATCGAATGGAAACATTATAATGGGTGAGGGTCGTTTGTATTCTTGTGTATCTTATCATGAAAGAACATAAATTTCTCCCTATTTATTCCCGAAATCAAAACTAAAAGCAAGTACTCGTGATCAGAAGAGTTTGTACCCGATTTGGATCCTTGATTTTTCTATAACTGAAAAGGCCAACCGGTCATTTCGGTTGGCCTTTTCAACATGATAACATGTGATATCCCTATAGAATTCCGATGTTTATGCCTCTTCGACGGCAAGCTTATCCAATGCCAGCTTCGCGCGTGACCGCGCTTCTTCGACATCGCCGGCGCTTGACAGCGCGACTGCTACTCGTCTTCCGGCCTTGGTTACCGGTTTGCCGAACATGCGAAGCTGCGTATTCGGAACGGCCAGCGCTTGCTCGGCGCCTGTAATCGTGTAGTCTTCCAGCTCTCGGCCGGCTTTCAGCGGGCGGCTGGCTCCCGGCGTGATCAATTCGATCTCTGGTATCGGAAACCCGAGAATGGCACGGACATGAAGCGCAAATTCGGATAGATTTTGCGTGACCAGCGTAACCAGCCCAGTATCATGCGGACGCGGGGATACCTCGCTGAAGTACACCTTATCCTCGGCCAAAAATAATTCAACGCCGAACAAGCCGTATCCGCCAAGCTCGTCGGTAATCTTCCGCGCAATATATTTAGCCTCCTCGATTTGCGCTTCAGACATGTCGTGCGGCTGCCACGATTCGATATAATCTCCGCTTTCCTGAATATGCCCGATCGGCGCACAGAAGCTTGTTCCATTTACGGAGCGGACGGTCAGAAGCGTGATTTCCGACTGGAATGAAATGAATTCCTCAATGATCACTCTTCCGTTCTGCACGCGGCCGCCTTCCATGGCGATGTTCCAGCAGGACTCGATATCCCCTTCAGAACGGCACACGCTCTGACCTTTGCCGGAGGAGCTCATCAGCGGTTTGATCACGCACGGAAAACCCATGTCCAGGACAGCCTGCTTGAATTCCTCATAGGTATCGGCAAATCGATAGTCCGCAGTCGGCAGTCCCAACTCCTCTGATGCCAACCGGCGGATCCCTTCACGGTCCATCGTAAGCTTTGCGGCTCTGGCGGTAGGAATCACCCGATACCCCTCATCCTCCAGCTTCACCAGCTCCGAAGTAGCCAGCGCTTCAATCTCCGGAACGATCAGGTCCGGCTTTTCCAACTCAATAATAGCGCGCAGCTTCTCTCCGTCCAGCATATCGATCACATGGCTGTGATCGGCAACGTGCATGGCAGGAGCATTGGCATAACGATCGACGGCTACGGTTTGGACACCCAATCGTTGTGCTTCAATTACGACTTCTTTCCCTAGTTCTCCGGATCCCAGCAGCAATATTTTTTTCGTTTTGAACATCGTTGTTTTATCCCCTTTTCATAGTTTCAGAGACGATAGAAGCCCAAGAAAATAATAAAGAGGTAAGGGAAATAAACTCCCTTACCTCTGCCCAGGCGTACGGCCGTTGTCATCCATGTGCTCCCTCATGGTTCCCCATGCTACGCCAGTCACACATAAACCTATACATTGTTACATAAATGATACTGAATCTTTTCGTTAAATGCAATATCAGCCTGCGTCTTTAAGATTTAGACTTCAACATTTCGATCATATCCTGAAGCGAGTGTGACAGCCATTTCTTAGGATGAATGACAATCTGGATGTCCAGTCGAATGTCAGGGTGTTGAAAGGGAAGAATCGCCAGCTCTCCCCTCTTGATTTCCTCCTCTGCTACCATTCTCGGCAATAGTGAGATGCCGGTACCGGACATGATATATCTTTTGATTGCCTCTGGGTTGCCCAATTCCAAACCAATACGGACGGGAGCTCCGCTGGCGCGCAGCACTTTTTCCAACATGATCCGGTAATTGCAAGTATCCTCGGTCATAATCCATTCGTAATTAGCCAGATGCTCCAGCTCGATGACGGGCAACCTGCGAAGCGGATGATCCGGATGGGCAATCAGATAGAGGGGCTCTTCCCGGATCGAGATCCAATTCAATGAAGTGTCTTCCGGTTTGTTCTCCAGAATAAGCCCGAGATCGTACTCACCCTCTCTTACCTTACTGACGATGCTATCTTCACGATCCGTTTGCAAGCGGATGGCAAGATCTTCATGCTCCTGTCTTAGCCGATGAAGGACGGATGGAAGAAAATATGCGGCAAGCGAATCGATCGTTCCAATCGATAAGACGCCCCCGCCTTGTTTCGTCAGCTTTTCCTTAGACTGGTGGAACAGATCCAGCATTTGGACAGCATACTTGAACAGCTCCTCCCCTGACTTCGTCAGGCGCAGGCCTCTGCCATACCGTTCAAACAGCTTGACGCCGTATTCCTTCTCCAGCTTCTGAATCTGGGTGGTAACGCTGGATTGTGCATAACCCAATTCCTCAGCAGCTTTAGTAAAGCTCTTTCGAACAGCAACCTCCCTGAAGGTTTGCAGATAGATCAGTTCCATCGCTCTCTCCTCATCAATAATATTGATAATAACTATCTATTATTATAGATAACACCGATCCCAATTCCCATGGTAAAGTAAAGCCACAATTCATGAAATGAAATGGAGGAAAGATCATGTTGAGTCCGCAAGATATGAGAGGTATTTATGTTCCAGTGGTCACTCCCTTTTCATATGAATACGCATTGGATGTTCCGTCTTATCATCGTTATTTGGAGAATTTGTTATCCCATGACATTCAAGGATTGATCATCAACGGTACGACCGGAGAGGCGCCGACGGTAACTTGGGAAGAGGTCGTTCAGGTGATGGAGGAAACGCGAAAAGGTCTGGACGGGCGGCAATTGCCGGTCATTATTGGTACGGGTACCAACGATACGTTCTCCAGCATGAAGCGGACGGAATGGGCAGGACATATCGGGGCAGACGCGGTTTTGGTGGTCACGCCGTATTACAGCCGCCCTTCGATTGAGGGCATTATACAACATTTCCGCAACGTCGCGGAGGTGGGGATACCGGTTATTTTGTACGAAGTTCCTTCGCGCACCGGAATTTCCTTACCGGTCGATGCCATTCGAAGAATCATGGAGATCCCCGGTGTCATCGGAATGAAGGACAGCACTGCGAGTACGGAGCTTATGAGAAGCTTATCTCCATACGATACGAAGCCTGTTCTATGCGGAGACGATGTCCGCTTTCATGAAATGCTTTGTCATGGTGCATCGGGGGGCATTTTGGCGTCGGCCAATGTGAAAACCGAAGCTTTTATTCGTGTGTATCAATTAGCTGCCCAGGGGGATTATTCTCGTTCCGAAAAGGAGTTTGAAGTGCTGCTTCCCGTTATTCATCAGTTGTTCGCAGAATCCAATCCCGCTCCGCTAAAATGGCTGCTTGCCAAGCAAGGCCTTATCTCATCCGACACCCTGCGCCTGCCGATGGGCCCCATTACGGATGAGCTCAAGCTATCTTTGGATCAAGCATTCAAAGGCTGAGAAACTTTAAATCATGGACGCAACAGGTTTCTACTCAAGAGTGGCGGGACGCATCGCTTCCTTGCCATTCTTGAATGGATGATTCGATGCTATAAGGCGCTCATGCTTTCAATCAGCAGATAATGGGATGGGTGATACTGACATTTTACACAAAAAAGAAATTCTGCTTAGATCTATCAATTTAAAGGATTGATGAATGAAATCGCCCCACTTATAATATGGGTACATTCAATTCCTCCCAGAAATTTGAAAGGAGACTTGCAGTGCTGCCCTATTCAACCCCTAATCATGATTTTGCCTTTGAACAATCTGTAATCGGTATGGCTTTGGTATCGCTAGATGGAACGATTCTTAAGGTCAATTCGGCACTATGTGATCTGTTGGGTTACTCGCCGCAGGAGTTAACTGCCGGGGCGCCGCAAGAAGAAAACAGCCTCCGTGGGTTATTGAATCGAGTGATTCAGAACGCTAGGGCTGCCCAGGGCCATCAGCCATTCGTCCCCCCGGTTGAATATGCTTACCGTCATCCGTCTGATCGCGAGTTATACCTTAGTGCACGCTGCAGCGTTGATCACGATCCGGAGCAGGGGCCCAAGGGATACTTGGTACAATTCGAGGATCGAACGCTGCTGAGACAGCTCATGAAACAGCTGGAGCAGAAGGAACAGAAGCTGAACGAGAAGGAAAATTCGTTTCTGCAGCTGCTGGAAGAGCTCCCTCTCTCCGTACTCATAACTAAAAAAGGCATTGTTCACTATGTTAATTCTGCCGGAATCCGACTCGTCAATGCGATGCACCCCCGTGACGTGCTGGGCATTTCAACCGACGTGATCGTCGACGCATCATATCATCACGCATTGATGAAACGCAGGGCAACGTATGCCGAGAGCGGTGAAATCGGAAGCGTCGATTACCTGATACGCTGTCTGGACGGGCAGGAGAAGATGGTCACGGGATTCACGTTAATCATACAATATGAAGGCGAGAATGCGGCCGTCGGCATCTTCAAGGACATCACGGAGCAGCGGATGGAAGAGGACCGCGTGATGCAATCCGAGAAGCTGACGACCGCCGGCCAATTGGCCGCCGGCATCGCTCATGAAATTCGAAATCCATTGACATCGATTAATGGATTCGTGAAGCTATTGCGATCCGCGGAACGCAGCAACGAGCTTTATTTTGAAATCATCGAATCGGAGCTCAAACGCATCGAGCTCATCGTCAATGAGCTCTTGGTGCTCTCCAAACCGCAGGGCGCCCACGTGAGCGGACCCATCGACGTGTCGGCCATACTGGATCAGATCATTACGCTGATGAAGGTGCAAGCCGCTCTCAAGAATATAGAGATCATTCCCCATTATCCACTGATTCCGATCTATGTACAGGGCGAAGTCAACCAGCTCAAGCAAGTGTTCATCAATCTGCTGAAAAACGCGATGGAAGCGATGAATCACGGCGGAAGCATCACCTTGGACATTGTGCACAGCGGGCCCGAGGTGCAGATTATCGTGCAGGATGAAGGAGTTGGGATGACACAGGATCAGATCCAATCACTGGGACAGCCCTTTTTTACAACGAAAGACACCGGCACGGGACTCGGTCTCATGATTACCAAGAATATTATTCATAATCACGGCGGTACGATGAACGTGGAGAGCACTCCTGATCATGGGACAACCTTTACGATCCATTTACCTGCTTTATAATGCGTACATATATCGGAGGACATAGGCATGGACATTCAAGATTCAAACTTACATAAACAATTTGCAATAAACTGCTTCAATCAGGTCTGGGATATCTTGGAGAAGAAGCTGCGGACGCCGGAAGACGAAGAGAACATGATTCACATGTGTCATGCTTCCTTTTGGCATTGGAGCCGGGTGGCGGATCATACAGAGCGCAACCTGTCCATCGGGTATTGGCAGCTCTCCCGAGTATACGCGGTAACGGGTCAGGGCGATCAAGCACTGCATTATGCCAAGCGCTGCATCACGACCGGGTCATCGGCTAACCTCGAACCCTTCTACATCGGTTACGGATACGAAGCGGAAGCGCGGGCCTATCTGGTTCTGGGGAACAAGGAGCATGCATTGGCATCCAAGCAAAAAGCGGCAAGTTATCTCGACAAGGTAACGGATAAGGAAAGCCATCAGATGCTTGCCAACGATCTCGGAAGTCTGGACTAACACGCAAACTGCGCATGATCGGATCTTTTATCGAAAGGGTTTTGTCAGATGATAACCGATATAATAAAAGACTTCTCTGCATAAAAAGGGGAGCTTGCTTCTTACGCTTTGGTAAGCGCTCCGTGACGCGGGTGAAGGATTGGCTTCGAGACCCATATCTTCAGCCATCACCATCGCCCGCTTCATGTGCAGCGGATCGCTCACGATGAGATACGAGGAGAGCCCTGCCGCATCGCCTAGCTTGTCGGCATAATACAGATTTTGCTCGGTGATCGCCGAAGTCGTCTCTACCAAGATGTCCCTCTCGGGAACGCCGTGTTTGATGGCATATTGTTTGGCAGCTTCCGATTCGGCCACTTCATCTTCCGATCCGCGTCCTCCTGTAAAAATGAGCTTATCTACGTATTGTTGATCATACAGCCATAACGCCTGATCGATGCGCCCCTGAAACACAGGCGAAGGTTTCCCCTCCCATACTGCGGCACCCAGCACGATCGCTGCATCGGAGGGAATATTCACCGTTCGCCCTGCATATTTCCAAATCGTGTATCCCACATTAACGGAATAAACCAGCATGATAGCTATCAGTCCCAGCACAACTCTCAACAATACGCGCTTTCTTCTACTTCCTGCTTTCCGCGGCTGCATCAATCGGGTCATGGAACACCTCCAACTTCCACTCGTTCAACTCCAGCCTTCATTTTAGCATCATGTGTACAGGAATATAATACAGCAAAGAAGCCTGCGGCTCCATTATGGAGCTGCAGGCTTTTGATTATTCCAACTTCCTCTTGGTTCCAACGGACATCAATCCGTTTCATATCCATATAGCGTGACTCTGTTCTTCCCCTTGCTCTTGGCAATATGCATGGCTTTCTCCGTTTCGTCGGTCAAATGGGTAAGACTCAGCATGGAGGTAGGCGTTAGGCAAGCCGCTCCTACGCTTACCGTCATAAACCCGTCTTCCTCCGTGCGGTCTTTGGGGATGCTGAGCGCCAGGACGCCTTGACGTATCTTCTCAGCCAATTCATAGGTTCGGTCGGGATCGGTATCTTTGATCTTCAATATAAAGGTTCCGCCGCCGTAACGCGAAATGGCCGCTCCATAGTATTCACCTATGATTTTCAGTGCGTCGGCAATCCATTGCAAACATAAATCCCCGCCGTATAAACCATGAAGCGTGTTATACACCCGGAAATCATCGATATCGACCATCAACAAGGCCAGAGAAACCTGATTCTGAATGCATTCCTTCCAATCCGTCGCCAGTTCTTTTTCGAATGTTGCCGGATTGGGCAGTTCGGTCAACGGATCAGTTGTCACGTAGCTCTGAAGCTGGTTCAATACATCGGAATATACGCGATCGGGGCCTCCATCCGGTGTGCCCTCTCTCAAAATGACCATAATGGATGATTTGCGTCCCTGATGGATGGCTGCCAGCATATATTCAAGTTCGATTCCCTTTCCATCCAGCGTTTCGAACCAGCCGCTGCCGGAAACGAGTTGGGCTTGATTCTGATCCATCCGTTTGATCTGCTCTTTAAGACCCATGCGGGAATCATCGCTAGCTAAAGTGTATATTTCAACCTGGAGCAGTTCCTCGGGCCTCGTTGCGCCGAACAGCGTCTCGGCCCGCGAATTGCAATACACGATGGTTCCCGCCGTTGTCAGTGACAAGAAGGCTACGGGGGAGTGGCCCATAAGCTGCAAATACCGCTCCTCGTTCTCCCTGAATATGCGTGCATTCTGAATGGCCTGTTCTTTGGCTTGCCTTAATTGAAAATCGGTTTGCTTGCGGACAATCGATTTCAATTGGGGGAGAACGCTTAATTCCTGAGCCTTCCATGAGTATGAAATGCCCTCCACCACCTGCCTCCATTTTTCGAACGATTTTCGAGGGGATAAACGTATCTTATCCTCTTCTTGTATAACGGCTTTGGCCGGATCGCCAGCCCAATCCACGATTTCAACAACCTCCGGCCGAAACCACATGACATAGTTTTGTTGACCTGGCGACAGGGCGAGATACAATACGCCGGAAGCCACATCCTTGAATGCTTTGGCAGGCTCATACTCTGCGCTGAGTTTCGAGCTGTGGTACGTATAATCCTCTGCTTGGGCGGATAACCAGCCGGCCAGCTCCATGACTTGCTTCAAGGTGGGCGTCGTGCCGTACAGCATCAAATTGTCCTGGTAATAGACGGCGGCACCGGTAGCGCTCATTAAATCCAGCAGGCCCTGCTCTTCGTTCTCAAGCTGCTCAAGCACCTGATAGACATCGGTGTTGCCGATGAAGATTTCGGTGAAACGGGCGGATAAAATTCGAAGCCTGAGCTCGGTTTGGTAATCGTCGAGCTGCTGACGTTGATACAGTTCGTTGGAGAAAAAGGATCCCAGAAAATTGCACAAGTTGCGGGTGCGGTGAGATACGTATTTTCGGCTGTAGTGATGGCAGGTGATTAATCCCCATAACTGGTTGTCATGGATAAGGGAGATCGTGGTGGTCGCGCCGACCCCCATATTATGAAGGTACTCAATATGAAGCGGCGACACGCTGCGCAGTACGGATAAACTGAGGTTCAGCGGCTTTCCGGTCAAAGGCTGCACGGTGGGGATAATCTCGACCGGCGTATAACCCACGTCAACAATCGTACGCAGCCAATTTCTCAAATACAGTTCACGAGCTTGCCGAGGAATATCCGATGCCGGATAATGATGGCCCAGGAAGGATTCCAGCCCTTGCTCTTTGGCTTCGGCAATCACTTTTCCGTTCCATTGATCATCGAATTCATACAGCATCACACGGTCGTAACCCAGAATATCCTTCACGAGCTCGCAAGCCACTTGACTTGCTTCAACCCGATTCTCGGTTCGTTTCATCCGACTGAAAAACGTCTGGATCCATTCAAAATCATCCGTAAAGGGCACGGTATCTTCCGAAACCGGCTCCAGTTCCAGCAGAATAAGCCCTTCGCTTTCGTGAAGAATTCCGATAAATTCAATCGGCTCATTGGCAACCGAAATCGTAAGATTGATATATTGTAAGTCCGGTGTCGCTATTGCTTGAAGGTCTCGGCGAATCATAAGCTCAAATTGCGTTTTTCCGATAAGCTCCTCAAGGCTCTGTCCCAACAGGGACTCGGCGCTGATCCCGAGCAGCTGCTCCGTATTTCGGCTGCACTGCGCGATCCTGAAATCGTCGATAGGATTAATGGCAAGCAGTACGCCATGGGGCTGAATATATCCTGGAATGTGAATAGGTTCTTTTTCGCAATTGGTCAGGTCGATCGGTTCATCCGTTACATAATCGCCCTCCGTCAGTAACTTTCGATTAAGTGCATCCTGTTCAGTCATTGCTTATCAACTTCCCTTATTCACAGATTTAAAACCAAATGCCCAATGCATCTCATTGTTATAAAGAGATACATTGGGCACAGCATATTATAACAACAGTTCTATGAAATTGTACGCCATTCAGACTTTAGCATAGCATAGTAATACTCATCCCACCAAACCTCGCCTCGAGGAATACACTGCCTAAAGCAGCCTTCTCTCCTCATGCCAAGCTTCTCCATCACCTTATACGAAGGCGTGTTCTCTGGCTGGCATGTCGCGATGATCCGGTGTACTCCCAATGCTTCAAAGCCATGCTGAAGCAAGGCTCTGGCTGCTTCCGTAGCATACCCCATACCGTGGTAGGCCGAATGAAAGACCCAGCCGATCTCGTAAGTATGTTCGCCGAAGCAAGGATGAAACACCATGTGTCCGATCACGCGTTGTCCCTTCTGCAGCATGACGGCATAATGATGCGGTTGCCCGTCCTTGTTCTGCTCCAGAAATTCCTTTACCGTCTCTTCCGTATGCACCGGCTCCGGCATGTAAAACATCACCAAGGGATCGGATGTATATTGAAGAACATCCTGCCAATCTCCTGGTACAAACTCGCGAATCACTAATCTTTCGGTAACGATATACATTTGCCCGACTCCTCTTCAAGTTGTATTTCCGTGTCCTCTTTGCTCACACTTCAATACAGGGACAAATGCGATTCGCCGTTTATCCTTTTCTTTGTCTTTCCTGATAACGCCGGGTCACCTTCTTTCTTGCTGCAGGCTGTTTATACTTTATTCGACTTTATGTATGAAATTCCTTCACTAATTGTAAAATTACTGGATATTTTGGCTTAATATCGATTTGATTTTATCAAAATGCATGCCTTCGTGATATAAGCAGAAGCTTAAGAATTCTTCTATCCTGGATAACTTTAAACCTTTGGATGTCGTGTAGGGAGACAAGACGGTATCTTGCAGATGTGTTGTGTACCTCTGTTCGATCCGCTGGACTTGACCTTCAAGCCGTTCGATAAGTTCGCTCATGGAAGGCCATGAAGCGTTGATCTCCCTTGGTCTGGAGCCCGTCCGGAACAGCTCGGCATAATGCTCGGGGAGGTGCATAGTCTCGCCATTCACGCCGAACGCAAACCGTTCCAGCGTCAAATAAATATGTCCTGCATTCCACTTCACGTGATTATTCATTCCGCTCGGAATCCATTCCGCCATTTCGTCCGGGATATCCCTTACAATATTCAAGGTTTGTGCACGCACAAATTCCAAATGTTCAAAAAGGTATGACCGCATGTACCTCGCTCCTTCTCATCTGATCTAGCATCCGCTTAACCGAGTGTACCTCATATGATAAAAAAGGAATAATACCGATTACCCTTCGTTTCATAAAAAAATGGATGAATCAGGCGCGAGCCGTTCATCATCCACGGATATCGTAGTGTCTTTCACGGATATCCGCCTGGATATAGGAAATAAAAGAACGGATGTGTGCGGGCATCGCTTCTAGCTTTTTGGTACACACCCGTATGGGATGCGGGATCGTTACGCCTATTACCTTTACCTTGCTAAGTTCGCCGGAAGCCAGCTCTGTCTTGATGGATAGAGCCGGGACCAGTGCAGCCCCGTAACCCGCTTTAACCGCCTCAATGGTTTCCTTCATTCCCTCGATCGTGATGGAGGAACGAGGTCCCCGGATGCCTGAGGCCTCAATCAGAGACATGAACTGTTTTCGTGTGTAACTCCCTTCCTCTCTCAGCACAAAAGACTCCTCCATAAGCTCGAATCGAGTAACTTCTCTGCCGGCTAGGCGATGAATTGCGGGTACGGCAAAAATCAATTCGTCCTCCATAATCGTAAAGGACTCAATGACCTCGTCTTCTATGGACCAACTGCCGCAAACGATCGAGATATGAACCGAATGATCCCGTAATCGTTGCAGGGCTGTGTTGGAATTCCCTTTCAGCAGCTCCACATTCACGCGTGGATTCTGTTGTTTATATCCAACCAGCCAACCGGGAAGCAAGGCGGTCTCCGGCAGCTCCGTCGCACATATCCGCAAATTTCCCTCCCGGCCAGATTTTATGGCCTGCATCATGTCTTCCATCTCGGCTTCCATCGCAAATAACCGCCGGGAATGCGCGGCCAACGCTTCACCGGCTTCGGTCAATTGAATATTGCGCCCATTCGCCTCAATCAATTTCAAGCCGAGTTCCCGCTCCAGATTGCGGATTTGGGCGGTAACGGCCGGTTGGCTTAACATTAGATTGCCGGCCGATTTCGTGATGCTTCCCGTTTTGGACACATCATTAAATATGCGGAGTGCATGAAGATTCATGGATCCATCCCTCGATTCTTGAACGATTCACGCCGCAGCCCCCGTCTACTAGATAAACAACGGAATCCTTCAGCACGTTTTTTCACCCGTGCTGCAACATTTCTACAGATCTCCCGTCTATAGAGGTGCAGCAAGTACATTTTACCAATTCTCGCATGGCTTGGCTGTATCCTAGCCTTTAGGATAATCTACACTTGGAGGATACCTATCATGAACAAATTCTACAAAGTACTAACAACCGCAACAATTCTGGCCATGGCAGCACTGCCGGCAGCCGCTTATGCACAGGACGTCCCTCCTGCTTCAGTCCATACGGGGCAAGGCAGCATCGTGAACCAGGCAAAGAAAAACGTTCCTGGAACCATGGGTTACATAACGGAATACGTAAACGATAAAACGGGCAAATGGATTACGGTCACCGGCCGCGGTCTCGGTGCCACCGATCAACAAGAAATCAGGCTCTCCATATCCAAGGATACTAAAATCATCGATGCCAAAGGAAACAAAGTCCAACTCCAAACGATTGTGGACAAGAACAAAGCAATTAAAGCCTTCTATGGCCCGAATATCACCAAGAGTCTGCCTGCTCAAGGCTCAGCGCTTACGATCATCGTTCAGGATAAAGACTTTGCAGGAATTGATGGAACCATCGCTGAGGTGACCAAGCAAGGCATTCTGGTGGAGGGTACCAATCTGTATAACGACGGTGAAGAGACGATTCTGCTTCATCTGGATCCAAAAGCGAAAATCATCAATGCAGACGGAAGCACGCTCAATGCGGGTGACCTGGAAGCCGGCATGAGCATTCGCGCTTTCTACGGACCTTATGTGGCGTTAAGCATGCCGCCTCAATCGTCAACGGACTACATTCGGGTTCAAGCTCAAGCAGAAGAGCCTGTACAAGAAGAACCTGCCGGCACGAACGGAATCATTACCGACAAGGCAGATAACAAAATCACCCTCATGGGTCAGGCACTGGAGTCGGGCGGCGTCAATTACGTGATCCTTACCGTAGATGAGAACACAGAAATCGTCGATGCGAAGGGTAAACCGCTGACGGCTGAAGCATTGAAAGCAGATCTCCGCATCGAGGCCTATTACAGCCAAGTGATGACCCTGATTTATCCTGCCCGGACTCACGCTGATAAGATCGTGGTTTCGGAAACGACCGCTCCCAAAATCGAAGGCACCGTTGCAGCATCCGACCGCACGACCAAAGACCAGCTGTATATCAATGTAGGGTCCGACCAATCAACGGAGAATGACGTCATTCTTAACGTTACCGAAGACACGCAAGTGATTGCAGGGCTCAGCACGGAATCGGAACTGAAACCGGGTACTAAGGTCGTGGCCTACCACTCGCCTATCATGACCAAGTCGATTCCAGCCATCACCTCAGCCGAAGTCATCATTGTTCAATCCGGCCAATAAGGGTTGATCCAAACTAAATAAGCTATGCAGCAAAAAACCATCGTACACAGGACTCCTGAATACGATGGTTTTTTAATAGGATATCGATCTCTATCGACTATTCCTCAAACTCGACGTTGTGGTAAACTTGCTGAACATCCTCAAGGTCTTCCAGTGCATCGATCAGCTTCTCGAACTGCGCCTGTCCTTCTTCCGGCAGGGACACAAAATTCTGTGCCAGCATCGTCAGCTCGGCAACGGTAAAGTCCGTTATGCCAGCAGCTTTGAATGCTTCCTGAACCGCATGGAACTGATCCGGTTCAGCGTAGACAATCACGGCTTCTTCCTCTTCCAAGATATCGCGGACATCCAGGTCGGCTTCGAGCAGCAGATCCATGACTTCCTCTGCCGTCTTTCCTTCCACTCCGATGACGGCGGTTGGATCAAACATATAGGACACCGAACCGCTGACGCCCATATTGCCCCCGTTCTTGTTAAAGGCAGAGCGCACGGCAGGCGCCGTCCGATTGACGTTGTTTGTCAATGCATCGACGATGATCATCGATCCGTTCGGACCGAAGCCTTCATAACGAAGCTCTTCATAGTTCTCGTCCCCGCTGCCCTTGGCTTTATCCAGGGCGCGGTCAATAATCGCTTTCGGCACATTATATGTTTTGGCACGCTCTAGAACAACCTTCAGCGCACGGTTGGATTCAGGATCCGGCTCGCCTTTTTTGGCGGCAACATAAATTTCCACACCGAATTTCGCGTATACGCGACTTGTATTAGCATCCTTGGATGCTTTCTTTTCCTTAATATTATTCCATTTACGGCCCATACGTTTCGACTCTCTTTCATCATTGAATCTGAAGCCGGTATTCAATAAATACCCCTGTCCATTATATCTCTATTAAGTCCCTTGAACAAGGTTAAGAGCGTAGATCCGGAAAATAGACACATACCCGTAATAATCATCAGGTTCGAAGGCACTTCAAGCGCATGATCCAATGCGGGAAGTGCCTTTTTGGCGAGCGATTTATAGACAACACAAAATATATGTTGATTATTTATAGACAAAATATTATTATGTCTATGTATTAACCAACGAAATGCGCATTCGCTTGTTTTTACGATGTCCGGCCTGCACAATGCAGGTCACGAAAGGAGAGTCTTTCATGATGCTTAACAACCCGTATGTCCGAACCGTTGTGTTCTCACGCGTACTCTTGAACCTCGGCATTTGGGTCCGCAACTTCGCCATTCTGTTATACGTTACGGACATGACAGGCAATAATCCTGTGCATGTATCTCTCATATCCGTAGCCGAATTTGCCCCTATTTTCCTGTTTGCCTTCATCGGCGGTACTTTCGCGGACCGCTGGCGTCCTAAACGTACCATGGTCTCTTCGGATATTTTGTCGGCGTTATCGGCATTTCTCGTGCTGATCGCCGTTCATAACGGGTCGTGGCAGGCATTGCTGGTACTCACGTTTTTCTCTGCCACCGTGTCACAATTTTCCCAGCCCTCGGCGATGAAGCTGTTCAAACAGCATGTGCCCGCTGAACAGCTGCATTCCGTAATGGCCATGTTTCAATCCATGGTTGCTTTCTTTACGGTCATCGGCCCGATCGCAGGCGCATTTGTATACCAGAAATACGGCATTGAAATATCGCTGATCGCCACAGGCGCCCTATTTCTGGGTTCTGGCTTGATTCTGACTTTACTGCCTCGCGATATGCTGGAAGAGACACAATCCAAGCGCCAGAATCTCCAGCAAGAACTTATCGAAGGCCTTCGTTATGTATGGAGTAACCAAACGCTCCGAACACTAGGTGCGACCTTCGCCGCCGCTGGCTTGGCATCGGGACTTATTCAGCCGCTCGCGATATTTGTGACGATTGAGAACCTCGCGCAGGATAAGTCATTCTTGCAATGGCTGTTAACCGTCAATGGGGCGGCGATGCTGGTCGGAGGAGGCTTCGTCATGGCATTTGCCAAGAAAATAACCCCTCAAACCTTACTGGTTCTCGGCCTGACCGTTAGTGCTGTTGGCAACCTCGGTATCGGCTGGTCAACAAACATCATGTTTACGTTGCTGCTTCTGGTGCTCAACGGATTCATTTACCCCGCCATCCACATTGGAATCAACACCCTGATCCTAAACAATGCGGAGGGGCCATATATTGGTCGGGTGGGCGGCGCCCTTACCCCGATCTTTATGGGCATGATGGTGCTGGGCATGTCGCTGGGGGGATTGCTCAAAGACCAGCTGTCCCTGTTCTTCGTCTATGCGGTCAGTGCTCTCTTGCTCCTCACAGGATCGGCGTCACTGATCCCATTATTTAAAAAGAAAACGAGCACCGCCGGCGTATTGGAGCAATGAGCACAAAAAGAGCCGCCTCTCATTTCAAGAGGCGGCTCTTTAGTTTGAAATATGGGCGAGACGGACAAAGAGGTGAAATAAACGTAACAAACCGGAGCTTTTCATTAAGAGAGCTCCGGTTTGTTAATAACTGAGTAGAATTACGCGTGAAATTGTTGACCGTCCAATACTTCCTTCACGTAACCGGCGCGAATGACATAATCGCCCAAGCGCTCGCCGATCTCGCGTTCTTGTGCATACTGCTTCATGATCTGGCGAAGGGAGTCCAGAATCTCAGCCTCCCCGATGTTCTCTTTATAAAGCTTGTTCAGCCGGTGTCCGGAGAATCCGCCGCCCAGGTACATATTGTATTTGCCCGGTGCCTTACCGATAAACGCGATTTCGGCCAGCATCGGTCTGGCACAGCCGTTCGGGCATCCTGTCATTCGGATGACGATGTCCTCTTCGCTCAGTCCGTTCTCTTCCAGGATCGGATCGATTTTATCCAATAGCGTCGGCAAATATCGCTCGGATTCGGCCATGGCCAACCCACAAGTCGGCAAGGCTACGCATGCCATGGAATTTCTGCGCAGCGCAGTATAATGATGGCCGTCCGTCAGCCCGTAACGCTTGATGAGTTCTTCAATCTTCTTCTTTTTGTGGCTGCTGATATTGGCAATGATCAGATTCTGATTGGCCGTCAATCGAAAATCGCCATTATGGATTTGGGCGATTTCGCGAAGACCCGTCATCAGCAGGTAATCGGCCTCGTCTTTCACGCGACCGTTCTGGATGAACAGCGTGAAATGCCATTTGCCGTTGCTGCCTTTTACCCAGCCGTAACGATCGCCGTTATGGTCGAAATGGAACGGCTTTGCCTCCTCCAGCTTCCATCCCAGACGGCTGGTCAGCTCGCTAAGGAACCAATCGATTCCTCGGTCATCAATCGTATATTTGAATCGAGCATGCTTGCGCACTGCGCGGTCTCCGTAATCACGCTGAATCGTCACCGTTTTCTCGGCCAAGTCCACGATCTGCTCGGGTTTGCAGAAACCAATGACTTTCCCCACTTGAGGATAGGTTAGCGGATCACCGTGCGTCATTCCCATACCGCCGCCTACCGAGACGTTAAAGCCTTTTAATTTGCCGTCCTCAACGATCGCTATGAAGCCGAGGTCCTGGGAATAAACATCGACATCGTTGGAAGGCGGCACGGCCATCCCAATCTTGAATTTCCGCGGCAGGTACACCGGGCCATAGATCGGCTCCTGTTCCTCCCCATTCTGCAGGCTGTCTACGATCTTCTCGCCGTCCAGCCAAATCTCATGATACGCACGCGAACGCGGATCGAGATGACTGCTTAGCATGCGTGCCCACTCGTATACCTCCGAATGAATCTCGGATTGATCGGGGTTCGGATTGCACATGACATTACGGTTAACGTCACCGCAAGCGGCCAACGTGCTAAGCATGGCTTCATTGACTTCTTTAATGGTGCTCTTCATATTCCACTTCAATACACCGTGAAGCTGGAAGGATTGACGCGTTGTCAATCGAATCGTGCCGTTTGCATACTTCTGGGCTACGCGGTCCATCATCAGCCATTGCTCCGGCGTCACGACACCACCCGCTGCGCGTACGCGCAGCATGAACTGATAAGCGGGCTCCAGCTTTTGCTTATGCCGTTCGTTTCGCAAGTCCCGGTCGTCCTGCATATAGCTGCCGTGGAATTTCATCAGGCGGTTATCGTCTTCGGGAATCGATGCCGTAATGCGATCCTCTAATGTTTCTACAAGACTGCCCCGCAGATAATTGCTTCGACGCTTGATGTCCTCGACGTCGCTATGCGGCGCACTATTCGGTGATACCAGGTTATTATCAGACATGTTCCTTTTCTCCTCTCGAAAACCACAGGGATGACCTCAATACACATCCCGCTGATAACGTTTCTGTTGCTGCATGAGCGTCAGATATTCCGCAGCTTCTTCCGGACTCATCCCGCCTTCTTGTTCAAGAATGGACCCGAGCGCGGAATGCACGTCATGAGCCATCTTCTTCTCATCGCCGCAGACATATACGCAAGCCCCTTCTTGGAGCCACTGGTACAGCTCCTTGCTGTTCTCCAGCATCCGGTGCTGTACGTACACTTTCTTGTCTGTATCCCGTGAGAAGGCAACATCCATGCGAGTCAACACCCCATCCTTCAACCAGCGCTGCCACTCGATCTGGTAGAGGAAGTCCGTCGTGAAATGCTGATCGCCGTAGAACAGCCACGATTTCCCTTCTGCGCCCGTCTCTTCCCGTTCCCCAAGGAAAGCCCGAAAAGGGGCCACGCCCGTGCCGGGTCCAATCATAATAATCGGGGTGTCCGGATTCTCGGGGAGCTTAAAGTTCGGGTTATGCTGAATGTATACCGGCAATGAATCGCCAGCTTCCAGTCGTTCTGCCAATTGTACCGAGCACACCCCGTAGCGGTTGCGGCCGTGTGCTTCATAGCGGACCGTCCGAACGGTGACATGGACTTCATCCGGAAACGCTTTGGAGCTGCTTGCGATCGAGTACAGACGAGCCGGAATCTTGCGCAGAATGGATACAAAATCGCTTGCCGCCACTTGCTGCAGCCCATAATCCTGTACCAGATCCAGCAAATCCCGTTCCTCGATATAGGCACGAAGTTCCTGCTCATGTCCAGGCTCCAGCAGTTTCTGAAGTCCTTCGCTCCCGGGCAGCTTAGCCGCCTGTTCAATCAGAGGTTTCGTGAGAACCGTGATTTCATAATGACGGAGCAAGGCATCCCGCAGCGTCCGCGCTTCGCCACTTTTGTTTACAACGACCGCTTCGTCTGCATTCCATCCCATGACAGCGATGAGATCATCTACCAGCTGCGGATGATTTTCCGGATAAATGCCTAAACTGTCGCCAGGCTCATACTGCAGATTCGATCCTTCAAGCGATATTTCGATATGACGGGTTTCCCGGTCAGACCCTCTTCCGTTCAAATTTAAATTTTCGAGGATCTCGGCTTGATACGGATTACTTCTTGAATATTCCGATTCCGTACTGTCGGTCAGGGCTACCGCGCTTACATGTTCAACAACGGACGATCCCGCTCCGGCCTCATTCAACGATAGGAGGACCTGATTCATCCATTCCGCGGCCAATTCATCAAAATCCACGTCGCAGTCTACTCTTGGCGTCAGCCGTTTGCCGCCCAGTTCCTCGAGGCGCTTGTCGAAATCTTTACCCGTTTGGCAGAAAAATTCATACGAGGTATCCCCCAGCGCCAGTACGGAATATTGAAGATTCTCCACCTGAGGTGCCCGCTTGCTATGCAGGAACTCATAGAATGGAATCGCGTTATCCGGCGGTTCGCCCTCTCCGTGCGTACTTACAATAATGAGGAGATTCTGTAATTTCTTCAGGTTGTTCGGCTTGAAATCGCTCATCGAGGACATGGTGACCTGCAATCCGACTTCTTCAAGCTTCTTCGATAACTTTTTCGATAATCCATGACCGTTGCCCGTCTGAGACCCATATAGGACGGTGACTTCTTTAGGAGCTGACACGACCGGTGCCGATACGGCCGCCGCCGCACTCGCTTGCGGTGAAGCAGCAACTGCCGCAGCGGCTGCCGTTCCCTGCAAAGCAGCGATAAAGCCGCTCAGCCACGTCCGCTGGGATTCCGTCAGTGTAGGCAGTAAGCGATTCAGCAATTCCACTTGTTCCTGATTAAAAGGACTGTTCGTTACATGAAGTTCCAACAATATCCACCTCTCAAAAGCGCACATTATTAATTCCTACTATTGCGATACAATTAATTTTATTGCTCCTCTGAACCTATCACAGCTTAGGGGACCGGTCAATTACAATGTTCTTATAGCATTTATCAGTTTTCCTGATAAATCGGTTATTCCGATGTTTGCTGGATAGAAGCAAGCCGAATGTTGGGAATATCGCCATCTCCGAATGGTAATGATACCAATGATAAGGAGGAAGACATCGGATGCACAATCAAGACTGCAATTTTACGCCGCTCAAACGTAAATTAAAGGAACAGCTTTCGGATATCACGGGCCATCTGCAGCAGGTTATCGTCAATTTGGATCAAGAAGGCTCCTGCCTGCTGGGCGAGCTGGATTCGATACGGACCAAGTTCATGGAAGCCGAATCGATTTCATCAACGTATTATCTCAATTGTTTTCTCTTCCCCTTCACCAGCAAATATCAAGAAATCGCGAAATCTATATACCATCTCAGCCAAAAAAATCTGGGTGCGTTAATTGTTATTCAACGAGAGGACGGCCTGGATTCCTTAATAACGCCCGGCATTCCCTTGTCGGCAGAAATCACGAGCCCCCTGCTTGAATCCATATTCGTTCCGGGCAGTCCGCTCCACGATGGAGCTGTGCTCGTGCGCAAAGATATGATTATTTCGGCTGCGAACGTGCTGCCTTTAACCGCCAAAACCTACGGGGATCGCAAGCTCGGAACCCGCCACCGTGCAGCCATAGGCCTATCCGAGATCAGTGATGCCTTGATTCTCGTTGTATCGGAAGAGACCGGGAGAACCTCCTTCTGCATGAAGGGCACACTCTATCCTTTATCCATCAGCAGTCCTTAGCATTGGTCCTTGGTTCATTCTGCTTCCTATATGCAAATGAAGAGAAACCTAAGCCGGCCTAACTCATTCGACTAAACCTAGAAAAAAAAGAGCCGCAGACTTAGCATCTGCGGCTCTTTTTATGGATCAAACCGATTGATGGATCTTTATGCAAAGGTATAGGTCCAGAAACGCTCCGTTCCGAAGCGCTGCTCCACTTCCTTGGCCTTCATCTGTTTCTTGCCTAGCAGCTCGGCTGCTTGGAATTGAGAACGATGAGCTTGGATGGAGTTCAGCTTTTGCACCATAAACATGGATACGTCTTGGTAGACATCCGGTTTACCCAGTTCCTGTTCACAGTTGTTGGAGAAAGCCAGACATTGGACCACGGGTCTTTCTTCGGCAGGCATCCGACCAATCGTTCGAATGACGGCCGCGCCTGTTGCATCATGATCGGGGTGTACGCTGTATCCAGGGTAGAACGTGAACACCAGCGATGGCTTGATCTCCTGAAGCAGAGAAGCAATCACGCCGTCCAGTTTGTCCTGATCCTCGAACTCAATCGTTTTATCATGGAAACCAAGCAATCTCAGATCCTGTATGCCGATGGCTTTGCAGGATTCTTCCAGCTCCGCTTTGCGTATCGTTGGAAGCGTAATGCGATTCGCGAAGGGAGGAATGCCCATATTGCGGCCCATTTCCCCCAGCGTTAAACAGGCGTAGGTTACATGTGCGCCTTCAATGATATATTTAGCCAGCGTGCCGGACAAACCAAAAGCCTCGTCATCCGGATGCGGCAATACGACCAGTATGTTTTGCTCCATCGATCCTCGTCTCCTCTCTCTATTAAAAAGGCTCCCGGCTCAGCTGCAAAGCGACAACCAGTTTCCCCTGACTGTCATGACCCGCCATGATGAGCCGCTCGGTGTCCGTCTGTTCGAAGTGGGTGAGTCCTTCCGTATATACCCAGCCTTGGCCCATCTTCAATCCGACCCGGTAAGGTCCGTTGCCGGATATGGAACCATGACTGTAACGAATGGTTGCGTTCGTAATAAAATTAGCCGCCGGGTGTTTGGAGCTGTCATAGTGGG
>NZ_AEXS01000184.1:0-47743 GCF_000204455.1 Paenibacillus sp. HGF5
TATGACAAACATCATAGAACAGCAGACAACTTCAACATGTCAGGGTAATTTTAACTTATTGTTTACCGCATTTCAAAAACTAACCCGAAAAAGGTGACGAATGATGACGAATGAACGTTTATTGAAGCGAACCATCGTAAAAGAAGTGATTGACAGCAAGTTTTTGCAGGAGACTCGAACGCTGCGCATTTATCTTCCTCCCGGATACAATGAAATCCTCAGCTATCCCGTCGTTTACTGTCAGGACGGAGAGGAATTTTTCAACTTCGGCCGCATCGCGACCTGGGCCAACCAGCTCATTCTCGAAGAAGGCGTGGAGCCGTTCATCATTGTGGGCGTGGAAGTGAACACCAAGGTACGAACCGAGGAGTACGCGCCGTTCGGCAACCGCTTCGATGCTTACCTGTCCTGCTTCGCCGAAGAGATTATTCCCTTCGTGGAGCAAAAATATCCCGTGCGCAAAGAGCCTGCGGAAAGAGTACTTGCCGGCGACTCCCTCGGGGGAAGCGTCTCCGTGCATTTGGCCTTGCGTTATCCGCATCTTTTCACAAGAATCATCAGCTTGTCCGGGGCCTACTATGAGAAGACCCAGAACATGATTCAGGAAGAGCGTGATTTGTCCTGGCTCAACATTTACATGATTGTAGGCTTGCAAGAAGACAACTACGCAACCGATACAGGTGTCTATAACTTCGTCGAATTAAATCGCTCAACAAAGGCTTTGCTGGAAGAACGGGGTGCTACCGTATCATATCTTGAAAAAGAAGGTCGTCACCTTTGGGGATTTTGGCAAAAAGAGCTCCCTGCTGCCCTTATGTACTTCCTTGGTTAAATGTTTGAATCGGCAAAATCCATGGGCTATATAAATGACCTGTTACTGCAAAATGGTTTAGCTGTCCCACTCGGGACTCCACGCGTTACGATTGAAATCCGTTGGCAAAAAGAATACCTGTGAGGCAAAGCTCGGACATGATCGTCTGCAGCTTCTGCCTCACTCCAAAAAAAGATGAACAACCGCGCATTTTTTTATGGAATGTGCATTGTTCATCTTTTATGTTCAGCAGCCCGTTCTTCTTGGTATCGCTTTCAATGATGTTCGTCAAAAAAGCGGCTGATTCACCGCTTGTTCGAATCGATTATAGCTTTTCTTCCATGATTTTGTCCAGTAAGATGTCACACCCCGCATCAATCAGCCGGTACACCTCGTCAAAGTTTCCGGTGAAATACGGATCGGGCACCTCGCGCAATTTTTCGTTCGGCAGCAAATCCATGAACTTCAGAATCCCAGCCTGATCGCCTCCCGCTAACTTGCGTATATTCGCTACATTCGAATCATCCATGCCGATAACGTAATCGAAACGTTCAAGGTCCTCGCTGACTACTTTGCGCGCGACCATTCCTTCATAACTGATTCGCCAGCTGTCGAGCAGCTTTCTCGTGCCTTCATGGGGAATGCTGCCGATATGCCAATCTCCGGTGCCGGCCGAATCCACGCTTATTTGATCCTGCAGCCCGCGCTGTATAATTTTATGCCGCAGCACCGCTTCCGCCATGGGCGAGCGGCAGATATTGCCCAAACATACAAACAAAACGGATACCATGGTCCTTCCACCTCCACGCTATGATGAATCGCAATCGAGAAATTTTTATTTAATCTGTTCCATACCTTATTTTTAACCGGATCTGACTTCTTTTCCGCTGGCTGCCGAAGACTGGGCTGCGTGCAGCGACCTTCTGGGCAATCTCCATTTATATAGAACGGACAGCATCCTGAAAACGATGACTATAACAAATAGGGTTAGCAGCTGCCAGGTCTTGGTGGCGACCCCTAAGCCGATAGCGACACCTGCTGCCATGGCCCAGACCGCGTAAATCTCGTCGCGAAGCACGAGCGGCTTCCGCCCGGCCAGCAAATCGCGGACCATTCCCCCGCCGCTGCCTGTCAGCACAGCCGCCACGATGACCGCGCTCAATGGGTGATTCATTTGCGTAGCATATAATGCTCCTTGAATCGCGAAGGCGGATAGTCCGATCGCATCAAACAAGGCCTCCGTTTTCTTCCAATGCTGAATCAAGCCGAGCGGCAGCACAAACGCCACGAAAACCGAAATCATCGCCAGCATGATTAAATCTCCCTGACCCCACAGGGTGGTAACCGGCACGCCGATCAGGACGTTTCTTATAATACCCCCGCCGAAGGCCGTGACCAATCCAAGCACCACAACCCCCAAAATATCGTATTCCTCTTCCATTGCCACAAAAGCTCCGGACATGGCAAACGCAATGGTGCCAATGATGCTGAATACGTCAAACACATGCATGTCCAAAATTCAGTTCCCCCGCTCCCCCGTCAATTTACATACTACATTGTAGCCGCGCCTATTAAAATTGTGCAAGCATGAAAACTGCACTATACTAGAATTCAATGACAATTCTCTCGAAAAAGGAGGAATATATAATGAAACACACTCGCGTCCTGATCTTCACAGGTGGGGAGTTGTCAACGGGATTCCTGAATGAGGTCCAAGAAGGGGATTTCATTATAGGAGCCGATCGCGGCGCTCTCTTCTTGATTGAACATGGAATCAAACCCGATCTGTCCGTCGGAGATTTCGATTCCATTCCGCCCGAGCAGATGGATCGTGTCCACTCTATGAGCGGAAAGGTCATCGATTGTGACCCGATCGATAAAAATTTGACCGATACCGAGCTTGCCTTCGAGCTGGCTATGGAACGCTCGCCCGAATCCATCATGATTCTGGGGGCTACGGGCACGCGCCTGGATCATACGCTGGCGAATATCCACATGCTCATACGCGGCCTTCAGCATCATATCCCGTGTTCCATATTAGATGAAAACAATTTTATTACCCTGACGGGCTCCAGCTGTCTTGTCGAGAACAAAGGGTTTACATATGTCTCTCTTCTGCCGCTCACCACGGAAGTTACCGGTATTTATCTCGAAGGTTTTCAGTATCCGCTCCAAGATGCCACATTGCGATTGGGGCAGTCGCTCGGGGTCAGCAACAGGCTGGCCGAGGAGAAAGGAACGGTTCGGATCGAAGGCGGTCTGCTGCTCATTATCCAAAGCAAGGATCGCTAATCATTACTATTTTGTCATCTTTGATCGCAAAATAATAACCCTCTTTATTCTTTTGATAAACCCTTGTATATCAAGGGTTTTTTCATGCTTTCAACTCGTGGATCAGCCGCAATTCTTAATTTTTTGTTACTTTTAATGATATTTTAATAATTCGCTTTCATTTCATGCGGCCCAAGGGCTTCCGCCGATTATCCAGATTATGGCCGGTTTCAAATCTGATATACTCGGTTCATCGCAAAAAACAATAACTGCTTGGAGGTCATACAACATGAATCGACAGAATTGGATTAAGAAGGCCGTAGTCATCAGCTTGAGCGCAACTTTGGGCGTAGGCGCAGTACTAACTGTTGCACCGCCGGCACCTGTTGAAGCAGCATCCGTAAGCACAGGAACTCGAGTTGTTAACTTTGGTAAACAATATATGGGAACACCTTATAAATTCGGAGCATCCACATCCACGACAAGAGTGTTTGATTGCTCTTCCTTCATGAAACATATCTTTAAAAAATACGGCGTGAACCTGCCGCGTACGTCCGCTGCCCAATCCAAGGTCGGCAAGGCCGTTTCGAAATCGAACCTGAGAGCCGGCGATCTGGTATTCTTCTCGAGCGGAAGCCGTGCGAATGGCAGAAACGTAACACACGTTGCCGTTTATATGGGCAACAACAAAATCTTGCACACTTACGGCAAGCCTGGCGTAACGATCTCCAGCCTGTCCGGCAACTGGAGCAAGACTTACCTGAAAGCTCGTCGCGTACTGTAGTCTTATTTTCCGCTTATCATATCGAAGACCGTCTTTCCGCTCAGGGAAGGCGGTCTTTTTTGCTTGCATCGATTTCTTCCTGGGACAAAAGCTTATAACCGGCCCCCCGTATCGTACGAAGCAGTTTTTGCTTGCGCCCTCTATCGATCTTCTCTCTCAAATGGAGAATGTAGACATCGACCACGTTGGTACCCGTATGAAAATCATAATCCCATACCTGTTTTAAAATATCCTCACGCGTGCATACCTGCCCCTGCCTTCGAGCCAAAAACAACAGCAAATCGTATTCGCGATGAGTCAGTTCCACGGGCTCCTCTTCCCGAATTACATTGCGGCTCAAAGGATCGATCACCAGATCTCCGATTCGGATGATCTCCTCCTGTTCCGCGCGTCCCGTCTGAAAAAGCCTCAGCAAATTGGCAATTCGCGCCAACAGCTCCCTCTCATCCCTGTCATTTGGGATGTAGTCATGGGCTCCAGCCTCCAAAGCATGAATCGCTTCATTAGAACCGTCGCTTCCGATGACAATGATCGGGAGCTGTTCCCCTCTGCCCGTCAGTCGCTCCACGAGATTGAATTGGTTCATACCCGGCAGTCTGCTGTCGATGAGCAGCAGGTCTGCGCCTGCGCGCTGCAAAGCGGCAACCACTTCCGAATAATTCGCAGCGTCTGTAACCTTATAACCCGCTTGTTCTAGTATCTCCGTTATCGTCTGGATCCGAGCTTGATTGTCTGCCGCGATCAAAATGACTTTGTCCACGGGTTCCCCCCCGCTTTCATCGCTTAATAATGTAAGTATGTCTGTTTCATCCTGCTTTCACTCCTGCATTCGATGATGAACAACCAGAACGCATTTCCTTACAAAAATTCAAGCCTGATCCAAAAGATGCTGGGATCGCATACGATTTCCGTAGAATTGCATCTTATTTCGGTCGAGACGTTATTTTTATAATGGATATAAGATCAGGAAAGGGGGATATCTTTACCCGGTATAACTCATCAAACCATGATGGAGGAGGAAAAAATAATATGCGCAACAAACTCGTGGCATGGCCTTTAGTCGTAGCCATGCTGGTATCCATTGTATTCACGGCCGGCGGGCCTCCCGCTAAGGCTTCTGCAGCAGGCGGAACAAACCTATCCATCGCTAAAAACGTGACGGCTAGCGGCCAATCCCAAACCTACGGGCCGTCCAACGTAAACGATGGCAATCCAAATTCGTACTGGGAAAGCACCAACCATGCGTTCCCGCAATGGATACAAGTGGATCTCGGTGCCGCCACCAGCATCAACGAAATCGTTCTAAAACTTCCTGCCAGTTGGGAGCCGCGGACTCAAACGCTGAGCGTACAAGGCAGCTTGAACGGCACGACATTCACAAATATCACGGGTCCGTCCGACTATGCATTCGACCCTGCCGAAGGAAACTCGGTGACCGTCAGCTTTGACGAAACGAGCACGAGATATGTTCGTTTAAGCGTAACCAACAATACGACATGGCCGGCTGCGCAGCTGTCTGAATTTGAAATATATGGACCATCGGTCTCCCCGCCGACGCCTCCGACGGGAAACAATATCGCGAGCGGCAAACCGATCACCGCCTCCTCAAGCACATTCACGTATGTAGCGGCCCATGCTAACGACAACAACGTCCAAACTTACTGGGAAGGCGGCAGCAACCCCAGCACGCTGACCCTGGATCTTGAATCAAACCATGATATTACCTCCATCGTACTGAAACTGAATCCGTCCCCGGAATGGAGCGTCCGCACGCAAACCATACAAGTCCTTGGGCATGACCAAACTACAACGACCTTTAGTAATCTGGTGTCGGCGCAGTCCTATACGTTCACTCCCGCTTCCGGCAATTTCGTAACGATTCCGATAAATGCAACGGTTAAACGTCTGCAATTGAGCATAACATCGAATTCCGGCGCCCCTGCAGGACAGATTGCGGAAATTGAAGTGTATGGCACCGCCGGCGAGAATCCGGACCTTATCATTACGGATATGTCCTGGACGCCGACTTCTCCGAGCGAAAACGATGATATCACACTGCATGCCACGGTTAAAAACATTGGAAGCTCGGAAGCCGGCGCTACGACGGTCAATTTTTACCTGAATGACGCTAAAGCAGGCTCATCACCGGTAGGGCCGCTTGCAGCAGGAGCTTCCGCCACGGTATCCCTGCAAGCCGGAGCCCAGGCGGCAGCATCGTATGCACTCAGCGCTAAGGTCGACGAGGAAAACAACATCATCGAGCTAAACGATGGGAACAACAGCTATTCCCATTCGTCCCCTTTGGTCATTGGCAGCGTGGAAAGCTCCGATTTGGTAGGAACGATACAGTGGACGCCAACCACGCCTATGGCCGGCAATGCCGTAGCCTTCACCGTCAATCTTAGGAACCAAGGCAACAAAGCCACGGCTAGCGGCTCACATGCAATTTCCGTTGCGCTGAAAAATCCGGCAGGCTCAACGATCCAGAACTTTGACGGTAGCTACCATGGCGCCCTTGCCGCAGGCGCCTCCGCCACCGTCCAAATTCCCGGCACATGGACCGCTGCAAATGGCAGCTATACATTAACAACGTCCGTGGCACCCGATGCTAACGAAGTACCGGCTAAAAGGGAAAACAATGTTAGTCATGCCAACCTAACCGTGTACTCATCACGCGGTGCCAGCATGCCATATACCCGCTATGATACCGATGATGCCATACGCGGCGGCGGCGCATTGCTAAAGTCAGCGCCAACGTTCGATCAAGCGCTCACGGCATCGGAAGCATCCGGACAGCGTTATGTTGCTCTCCCTTCAAGCGGATCCAACCTCGAATGGACGGTTCGAGAAGGCGAAGGGGGCGCAGGCATCACCATGCGATATACGATGCCGGACTCATCGGACGGCATGGGATTAAACGGCTCGCTCGACGTCTATGTAAACGGTTCGAAGAAGAAGACAGTTCCATTAACTTCCTACTATAGCTGGCAATATTTTTCCAGCGATCATCCGGCAGATGCGCCTGGAGGAGGACGTCCTCTATTCCGGTTCGATGAAGTACATTGGAAACTGGAGACGCCGCTTCAGCCTGGAGACAAAATCCGTATTCAGAAGTCTAATGCGGATAACCTGGAATACGGCGTCGATTTCATCGAAATCGAGCCGGTACCTGCCGCTATCTCCCGTCCGGCCAACTCGGTCTCCGTCACGGATTTCGGTGCGATCCCGAACGACGGCCAAGATGACCTAACGGCATTTGAGGCTGCCGTGCAGGCAGCGGCCTCATCAGGCAAAACCCTATACATTCCTGAGGGGACGTTCCATTTGGGCAATATGTGGAAAATCGGCTCGGTCGGCAATCTGATCGATGACATGAAGATTATGGGGGCAGGCATCTGGCACACCAACATCCAATTTACCAACCCGAATGCGGCTTCCGGCGGGATCTCGCTACGAATCGCGGGCCAGCTGGATTTCAGCCATATCTACCTCAACTCGAATCTGCGGTCCCGATATAATCAGAATGCCGTTTACAAAGGATTCATGGACAATTTCGGCACCAACTCCAAGATTCACAATGTGTGGGTGGAGCATTTCGAATGCGGATTCTGGGTTGGCGATTATGCCCATACGCCGGCCAAGATCGCGGAAGGGCTGGTCATTGAAAACAGTCGGATCCGCAATAACTTAGCGGATGGGGTTAATTTTGCGCAGGGGACCGGCCATTCGACGGTGCGCAACAGCAGCATTCGAAATAACGGGGACGATGGACTCGCTGTCTGGACGAGTAACGTGAACGGTGCACCAGCGGGTGTTAACAACACCTTCTCCTATAACACCATCGAAAACAACTGGCGCGCGGCAGCCATCGCTTTCTTTGGGGGAAGCGGTCACAAGGCCACTCACAATTTGATCGTAGACACCGTTGGCGGTTCCGGCATCCGAATGAACACGGTATTCCCGGGATACCATTTCCAGAACAATACCGGCATCCTGTTCTCCGATACCACCATCATAGGCAGTGGTACCAGTAAAGACTTGTACAACGGGGAGCGCGGCGCCATCGATCTTGAAGCATCGAATGATCCGATCCGCAATGTTACGTTTACCGACATCGATATTCTGAACACCCAGCGCAGTGCGGTACAGTTCGGTTATGGCGGCGGTTTTGAGAACATCGTGTTTAACCATATCCGTATAGACGGTACGGGACTTGACGGAGTAACGTCCTCGAGATTCTCGAGCCCTCATCCGGGTGCGGCGATCTACACGTACACGGGCAACGGGTCCGCAACATTCAACAATCTGACCATGCAGAATATCGCTCACCCTGATCTGTATTTCATCCAGAACGGTTTCCATTTAATTTTGAATGAAGCGATCGGGGATTAAACGATAAAAGGAGTGGGCCTGTGAGGCTCACTCCTTTGTCGTTTACGATGTTGGATGAAGCACGTTAGCTTTACTCCTTCTTATTTAACCGCCGACGTATTGATTATATAGCGATCTAGCCTTGGCGATATCCGATGTGCCATGCACCAGGGTTCTGCCGTCTTGAAATATAACCAAACGGTGCGGACTCGCCTGATAAATGATCATATATGGGGTAACGGTGGCTTTTCCTTGATGCAGGCTGTTCAATCGATCCGCCATCTCCTCCAGTTGAAGCTGCATGGGTCTGCCCGGCCTGATCTGCACGGTGTCCCTGCCGCACAATACTTCGCTTTTGTCGGCATGTTCAGCCGACAGATAAGGGTATGTCGGTTCCTCGCCGCATGTGGAGCAGTCCGATTTTTTTGCGCGGTCTACACCGAATTCCATCCGTTCGTTACGCCATAAATCAAAAGACAGCATCTTTTTCCTTAGGGCTTGGCGGTTTCCGGATAACACCTTCAGCGCCTCCATCGTTTGATGGGCAGCAACCATCTGTACCGCTTGGGGGAGAATGCCATTAATGTCGCAAGTGTCGCCGCCTAAAGGAATCATTCCAAGCAAACAGTTCAAACATGGGGTTTCTCCCGGTAAAAACGTATAACTCATCCCGGAGCTCCCGACACATCCCCCGTAAATCCACGGAATTCCATGCTTGAAACCGATGTCGTTCAAGATCAGCCGGGTTCCAAAATTATCGGTAGCGTCCATCATCAAGTCAACGCCTTGGCACAGCACCGACAATTCATGGGCTCGTACATCCATAACGACACCCTCCACGATGACGTCCGAGTTGATCTCGGATAATCGCGTGGCTGCAGCTACGGCCTTAGGCAGCCGGTTGATGGCATCCTGCTCGGTAAACAGCTGCTGACGCTGCAGATTGCTCCATTCCACGTAATCCCGGTCCACGATGGTCACGTGTCCGACGCCTGCGCGAACCAAGGTCTCCGACACGGCGCTTCCCAGCGCCCCTGCTCCGAGAACGAGCACGCGGCTGTTCCGGAGGCGAAGCTGTCCTTCCTTTCCCAATGGCGTGAACCGCTCTTGCCTGGAATACCGATCCTCTCTTTCCGCTATAGCATCCTCCTTGCGGTCCGAGGACTCCAAGGCAGTGTTCGTTTGGTGCCCCTCGAGGTTTGCCTTCCCCCTGTTATCGTGTAATCCAGACATGTATGTTTCCTCCCGATCCATTTCTGCGAACGTGCTAATGAAGTTTGAGCTTCATAAAATCTGACTTAGAGCTATTCATGATCAAAAATACCCATCCCGCTAAAGAGGATGGGCTGTTTAACGAATTTCACCTTAATAGAATCGGGTATTCAGCGCCTTCTCAAGGATACCACGATGACGCATTATCCAGGCAGCGCTTCGAGCCCTCCAGGCGATTCCCCACAACAGACCTTCCGTTTCCGGCGATACCTGCTGCTCAATGGCTTCTTCAGCCGTTTCCCGCACGACCACCTCTACGATCATGTCCAACAAGTCCGTTCGAAGAGAAGGTTCGACGCCATAAGCGTCAACCAATAAACGGAGCTGCCATGCACGGGCATTAGCATCCGGCAAGCCGACTCTTTCGGCAACATCATCATCGTGCAGCTGCGAGAAGAGCCAGCATACCCGGGCTAACTCAACAAGCGGATGTACAGGTCCCGCGAATTCCCAGTCAATTAAAGCGTAAGGCATCCCATCGCGGGTAACCATATTCCAAGGAGCAATATCACCATGGCTGTATACAACCCCGGAATCGCCCAGTTCACGCAGAAACCACGGTTTCCATACTCCCTTGGGACCCGGCGAGAATGTAGCGGAAGCGTCATGAAGCTGACGTAATAATCGTCCTACAGCGACGATGGCTTCATCGCTCCAAGGTCCGGGATGAACAAATTCGCCCTCTACATAACTTAACGTCTCTTGACCCTCCTCATTCCAACCCGGGCCAATAATATCGGGAAGGGACGTAAACCCTGCTTGCTTCAAATGCCTTAATAAGGAGTGTACGGACGGGGTCCATTCCCCGCATGGTCGATACACAACCTGACCTCGTCGTACAACCGACTTCTCGGCGGAGAGAATAAGGTCCTCTCCCTGTCCTGGTGGATTATCCGAATTCATAACTCGTCTCCCCTTCGGAAGGGAATAACACGGTTAATGGGGCTATGGATGTGTATTCCCTTCATATAATGATGCCCCGATGGTCATATCCATGTCTTCCATCAACATCTCCTCCGTTCATGCCAAGTTGCTTCTAGCATATCATAAAAAAGGATTCATCCATAGCAGGACTGAGAGCCGCATAGGATCGAGCACGCCAAAAAGGATGCCCAGCAGCGTGCTGCCGGTCATCCTTAAGGAAAAACGATTAAACTCGTTTAGATTCAGGTTCATCATCCAACTTGTGAGCAGGATCGTGATCGTCAATTGGGTCAAGCGTTCTGGTTGGACCAATCTTCGACGTTCCAGATCTTCGTTACCCAATCTTCATAAAATTCAGGTTCGTGGGAAACCAACAGGATGGTGCCTTTGTATTCCTTCAAGGCACGTTTCAGTTCCTCCTTGGCCACAACGTCAAGATGGTTTGTCGGTTCGTCAAACAGAATCCAGTTGCTCTCGCGCATCAGAAGTTTACACAGACGCACTTTTGCCTGTTCGCCACCGCTAAGCGCCTTCATCGGACGGGTAATATGCTCGTTTTTGAGTCCGCAGCGAGCAAGGGCCGCACGAACCTCGTGCTGGTTCAAATGTGAGAATTCGTTCCACACGTCATCTATCGGCGTGATATTCCCCGGACGTACTTCCTGCTCGAAATAAGCGGGCACCAGAAAGTCCCCTTGATACGTCTTGCCCGAGAAGGCGGGGATTTTCCCTAAGATGGTCTTGAGCAGCGTTGATTTACCCACGCCATTGCATCCGACAATGGCAATCTTCTCTCCGCGTTCGATCATGATGCTCATTTTGGGAAGCAATGGCCGATCGTAGCCGATCTCAAAATCAATGCCCTCAAATACCGTTTTACCGCTGGCGCGGGCTTCCTTGAAGTTAAACACGGGTTTAGCCGCTTCCTCAGGACGGTCAATCCGATCCAAGCGATCCAGCTGCTTCTCCCGGCTCTTTGCTCGGCCGGACGTGGAGTAGCGGGCCTTGTTCCGCTGAATGAAGTCTTCCTGCTTCTTAATGAACTCCTGCTGCTTCTCGTAGGCATCGATATGCTGATTCTTGTTGATATCGGCCATTTCCAGAAACTTCTCGTAGTTCGCTGTATAACGCGTTAATTTCGCAAATTCCAAATGATAGATGACGTCGACCACCTGGTTCATAAATTCCGTATCATGGGAAATCAAAATGAACGCATAGGGGTACTGCTTCAAATATTGAGTCAGCCATTCAATGTGCTCGACATCCAGATAGTTGGTAGGCTCGTCCAATAGAAGAACGTTAGGCTTCTCCAGCAGAAGCTTTGCCAGCAGCACCTTGGTGCGCTGCCCTCCGCTTAATGTTGCTACATCGCGATCCAGGCCAATCACGGACAACCCAAGACCGTTCGCCATTTCTTCAACCTTGACGTCCAGCATGTAGAAATCCCCGATGTCCAGCTGCTCCTGAATCTCACCCATCTGTTCGAGCAGAAGCTCCAGCTCTTCAGGGGTTGCATCACTCATCTTATTGGTGATTTCCATCATTTCTTTTTCAAGCTCCAGCAGGGGCAGAAAGGCATCCTTCAGTACATCGCGCACCGTCTTGCCCGGTGTCAGCTTGGTATGCTGATCCAAGTATCCGTAACGGATTTTCGGCGTCCACTCTACCTTGCCGCTGTCTTTAAGCAGCTGACCCGTCAAAATATTCATTAGCGTAGATTTTCCTACGCCGTTTGCTCCGACAAGACCGACATGTTCGCCGGCCAGCAAACGAAAAGATACATTCTTGAATAGAGTACGATCCCCGAAATTATGCGATACGTTCTCTACGGTCAATAAACTCATGGCTATAGTAACTCCTGTCTGTATAAAATGAACTTATTTCATGTTAATTTAGCGAATTGTACACAGTCAAGAGTTTATTGTAACACATCATCGAGTCCGGCCGAAACTATGATTTTCGGGGATCACGGGATACCGGGATTATAACAGCTTTTCTCATGATAACCGGCTGCCGCTGCTTCCTTGGCACTCGGAAACACCTCCTCCACGCGATCGTTGAAAGAGCAGGCATCCCGATAATAATAGGGGAGCCCCCAGTCATCCACCGCGCCGAAATAGGTCGGAGCTTTAACGAGTCGGCCGCCTCCAAGCGCGTAGTTATTGTAATATTGTTCGCCCATGGGAATGCCTTGAATGAAAGCCATCATACCGATATCGTCAATCGTATTTACCCACTCTTCCTGGGAAATCAAAGGCAGCGTAAACGTATAAGAGATTCCGTTCCGCAGCGCAACTTGATTGTGGCGCTGTATGTAATAGGCAAGACGCTCTTGAACCGTATTCACGATGGTGATCCGCCGGACTTGTTCAAACACATCCTCATTATCCAACAAAGCCACGCCGGTTCTGCCAATGAGATCCTTCCGAAATCCAGAATGCCAGATAGAGGAATTGGATTCATATGCCTGAACGTAAGAATCCAGCGTAAACTGAATGCTGTTGCCGCTGCCATCATTCCAGGCATAAGGAATTTTGGGAGTCCATCGATGCTCTATAAGCCCCTCGCCGTCATCGTCAACATAGGGCTGTGATACATACAAATAATACCCGTCATAGTCCAGCACAACGATGGCAGGAATATACCACCATAAGGCAGCTTGTGCAGCCTTGTCATCTCCGATCCCCATGTTGATATACAATGTCCGGGAAAATGACTCCAGCGCTTGTTCTTTATCCGCACGCATATACTTCACGGAATCATAAGCCGACTCCTTGGACTGCGTCTCGTTATCGTTCAGTTTCATCCCGCCGTCTTGAACGGCCGTGCGCAGAGCACCCGTATATTTCATCTCGGCAAACCGTACATCCTCCAGGCTCTCGGCTCGCATGCCTAGGATGAGAAACATGGGGAAGAACACGGCAGTAAACACGATGGCAAGATCAGTAATCTTCATTCAGAACCAACCCTCCGTAAGGGAATGCGATAGCTGCTGTTCCTCCTGAGTTGGATCCTGTCAACGCATCGAATATCACCAATCCGGGTGTTTGATTCAAGCTGCTGACGCTAACCTGGAAGTGATCGCCGGCAGTTAGACGGTAGCGGCGGCCTTCATCGCTTTTATCCAGATTCGAGTCCGGGAACAGATAACCCATCAGATCATCCTGATAATAAGCATCATATACAACGGAATAACGGTTCAGGAATGATCCGGGATCCGAAGGATCGGCATATTCCGGGTGGTATTTCTTGTGATGATGCTCCATCTCCACATTGTAAATGTTCCGTGTGGCCGCCAACTCTTGCAGGAAGTCATTGTACATGTTGGGGGTAATATATCCCTTAGTGCGAACACTGTCTACGAATTTGGTAACGGATTGATAAACGATGAGTCGTGACAGATCATCCTGTCTTCTTGCCATCTCGCCAGCGGGAACCAAATATAACAGAAGGAGCGCAAGAAATGCTGCAAACCATTTCGAAACCGAATTTGACATGGCTGTTACCTCACTTTTACAAACTGGATCCGTTCTATTTCCCCATCCGCTCCCCGAATGTACTCCGCATAATACCGAGCATTCAAGTCGATGATCGAAACATCCAGCTCCTCCGGATGACTGCCTGAATGGAACACCGTTCCATCCACATCAACGGTAAAGTCGCCTGCCTCTAATTCTCGCAGCGTAAACAAGACTTCGCTTCCTTCATAAGTCAGCTTCCCGTTCTCGTTAGTCATCTTTACGGTTGTCACTCCGGCATGCTGCTCTTGAGTCATTCGGTCCGCGGCTGTTATCCCGCCACCAACCATTGCCTGAATATTGAAAGCATACAAGGATGCGCCGAGAAACAACGCCACCCCCGCAGCCAATTCTAGCATGCTTATTGTTGCATCTCGCAAGATTAGTCACCTTTCTATTCATAACTATTGATCGAATTTAATGCCCCGGATCACGTTGGAATTGTCTTTCACGATGGTCGCCCTAAACTTCCCGCTTGGGTTGACATATTCTGGGCTTTTCTCATCCATGACGAGGTTGATATTCCCTTGCCTGGAATCCGGATTCAGGATCGATCCGTCAGACTCCAGTACGTTGCCGTACCATTGCCCTGCTTTATTTTTACCTGTTGCAATGAAAACGCCGAACTGATCCTTGTCCTTATATTTGCGCAGTGCATTCGTAACTTGAGAACCGCTGATCGTCGTTCCGTCATACACGGTAAAGGCTGCCTGGGACAGCTCCGTCTGTATATCCGAAAAATTGTTCTGGGCGGTTTTGGTTGCCTCCTGGGCCGAAATAAACAAAATGACGACGATCGTAATCAGGGCAATAGTCAAAAATATGCCTGCTGCAACCTTTAATGCGGATGATGCATTATTCATTGAAATCCTCCTCATTTCCCTTATTGATTTTTATATGAACCTAGTGATTGTCGTTTCAGTAGTGCTTAAGGCCTTGTATTACTTCATAGTCGTTGAATTTGCTCATAGTACGTTTCCATTTGGGAGAAACTCATGCCGATCAGCGGAATGACAAGATACATAAAGATCAGCGCATACATCGGAGTAAAACCGATCATCCGCGCCCATGCGGCCTTCGTGTCGATCATCGCTTCATATTCCTGCTTGCGCTGCTCGAAGCTGAATATCATTTCCCCGTCGAGATCGTCGAATACGTCCTTGATCGGTACTTTATCCACCGCAAGGATCAGCTTGTCCACCAACCGTTGAAATTCGGGTAACCAGACGTCTTCCTTCAACTCCAGTAAAGCCAACTGCGCGCCATGTTCATAGTGAAGCAGGCTTTTTTGAATAGGAACCTTGAAAATAACGGCGAACCGGTTAAGCCATTCCAATATAACTTCAACCGTGATTCGCTCCATACCGCGCAGGATCGATATGACCGTCTGAAATTGATATACTTCATGCCGCATTTCCATGTTTCGCACTTTCCGGTGAAAATACAGCAGCCACAGTGGCGCCCCATAACCTGCAATACCTGTCATCAAGGAGAGCAGCAGCTCCCACCACTTCAAATACTCGCTATCATACCGCTGCAGCTTAGTCATGATTCGATCGGCTGCAATCTCAATTTGTTCCTTGGTCAGACCAACAGAATCTGTATCTCTTACGACCTGTTGGATCTGGTCATGCGTTGCTTTCGTTGACATTTGCAGCTGCTCCATGATCACCCTATCCCGCTGGGCAATCTCCTCTGCCTGCAAGCGCTCAACATCATTCATCTGTCCGAACAGAGAATGATTTAATGGAACGGGGACATGCAACAAATGATGTCTAGACTGTACATGCAGGCCAACGGCCAGCGACAGCGCTAAAAAGAAACCGAGGAAAAAAAACGTTACCCTTCTGATATACAGCCACTCGAATTTGATTTTCGCATTGCTCTCCTTCAGCAGCCGAACCCGGCTGTCATATTTCATCGTGCCTGGGGTCGGGCTCATGATCCCTACAAGCCAGCGAATAATAGGAATTTCGTACATTCTTTCTTCCCACGTCACTTTGCGTGCTACTGACCGGTAATCGGTTTCCCGATTTTGCTGGAGCTTCTGGAGCAGGATGTAAGAAATCAGGATAATGACGTAAATGGATATCTTGGTCACAAATCCGAGCTTGCTCATGTAAAACTCATCCATCGACGGAAAACTGCTTCTCGCCCACCGTTCGATCGGTTTCGTAAAAAAAACCGGGGCCAGTGCAATAACATTCAAGCCCTTCATCAAGTAATCAAGCTTGTCTCTTCGCAATATTTCCAATTGGATTTCCTTGGTCAATCCGCTAAGCCCAAGGAGATAAATAGAGCCTTGTTTTCTCGCATGATCGCCAAACTCCATCACCAGATGGGAAATGCCCGCAAACGCCTTTAAATACCGGTTAGGAGCTACCTCATAATATCGCTCCAGCTCATCATTAGGATCTTGGGATACGAGGGCATTATAGATTCGATGGGCATGTATGGAGATTTCGTGTTCCGAAGTCTCTGCCCCTTCATACAAAGCCTCCTCGACCATTCCATGCTGCTGATAGTGATGACGGACTAGGGAGAACAATTCAACCGATTGAACAAGCAGCTTGCGCTCCAGCCGGTTAATGAACATCTCAACAAGCATATTGTTAATAACCACGGCGGCAAGGATGACGATCACGATAAACCCCAGGTCCGGATGACTCCATATCAGCAGCAGGGCCGTTAACCCGATAATCCCTGTAATCGCGCAGGCAAGCTTCACCGTCTCATACCGAAGCGAAATTTCATCGTAAGGATGGATGATCGCGATTCTCTGTCTGATCCGTTTGATATACGATTGGACGAGCGGGAGTTTCACTCCATACATATAAGCCAATTGGAACCATTGGCGGTATATACCGCGAAACGGTTTTGCTTCACCCGCATCGAACCTTCCGGCAAAATTCCCACGGTTTCCTCGTCTTCTTGACATCCACGACACCAAACCGAACGTAATTGAGAACAGCGTCAGGGATGTAATGAATATCAGGATTAACACGTCTTTAGAGGCCACGTTGTTCCCCCCAGCCCGAGTCCAGAAATATTCTGAATTCCTCCGCATCCTCCGGATGCATCTGCTCCGTCATTTCGCGAATGCTGATTTCGGATAGCTTGGCGCAAGCAATATACGCACCGTCCCGGTATTCAATCACATTGCGGGACACATAACAGCGGTCCTCGTTCAGTCTCCGCATATGCTCTGCGCTTAAATGAAAATACTCCTCCATGCTGCTCTTCCAATTGTTTTCCGTAGAAGCTTCGAATTGCGGCAGAGCCCCCTTATCCACCGGAATGCACTCTGTAATTCGCTCTATGTAACGGTTTCCGAAAGCGTCTCTTCTCAAATGAATATCAAAGTTGATCACGCTGACCACCTGCTGCTCGGCAATGTGCTCTTGCCTGAACGCGCCGCTCTTGAGCAGGGAGTTGCGCAGGGATTGAACCAAATCCCTGAATGTCTTGGCATGATGGGTAAACACGGTAAACAGACTTGCCACTTGAGACATCTGTATCATCCATGACGCAACCTCGTCGCTGGCAACCTCACCAAGGATATTGACCGTACCGTCCGTTTTCTTCTGCAGATCCAACCCGGCCTGTCCGCTGATATGCTCCGTTTCCCTGAAGCTGAGAATGTTCCTGCGGCTGTAGATTTTCCTTAAGTGAAGCTCGAAGGCCATCTCCTGAACCCGGAGGGTATAGGAGGCATAGATATGGCCAACCATTGCCATCAGCAGCGTGGTTTTTCCTGATCCTTGAGCACCGGTAATCGCCGTAATCCGGCTGCCTCTCATCAAATATTTCAATAAACCGATCACCAGCTCGGAGCCGCTCCCCGTAATCAATTGATCAAGCGTAGCCTTGGGCAAATCGAACTTGCGTACAAAGAATGCCCAGGATTCGGCAAACGGTGGCCTTACCACAACAACCCTGGAGCCATCCTTCATCTCATTCACTTTGTAACCGCTGGCTTCCGACAGCTGTCCCGGATGATTATATTTGTATATGTTTTGACATACCCGCTTAAGCTCCAGCATCGAACCAAACGATAAAAAAGCAAGATGAAGCGAAACGCCCCGGTAAAAAATCCAAACGCTCTCACAGCCTGATGCAGGCAACTCGGCATTCGAAAGACCTAGCCCCAAAAAATCATCCAGTCCGTAAACGGCATCCTGTCCGCTGTCGCGGTCGACGGGAACGCCGCTGACTCCCCCACTGATCCCGTCAATCCGCTGATCCCTGATTTCATCCACGACGGAAAATCCTTTGTACTGCTGATAAATCCGCTGAACGACGATATCCAGCTTCTCCTGAAACAGAAGCGGACGCTGCTCTGATTCATAAATATAAGCAATGTCTTCCGCGGTAACCGCATAAACGCTGCCCTCCCCGTAACCGGGAATGACGCGAGGCTGCGCAAGATCGTATGTCTCCAGAAGTACGGATAAAGCATCCTCCCCGTGCCGCTGCCGGTACAGGTACAAGAGAATCTCGAATTGATCCTGGGCCGTTAATTCGGTTAGGCTTTCAAACGGAATGGCTGCATCAATGTTGGACTCGTTCAATCCCAAATCCTTGACAAGCAGCTGCTTTAAAAAATCCTTAACGTACGCCTTGTCCATCGCATCACCGGATACGCAGCCCTTGAGCGCGCTTCGCAACTCGCTCCGCTTGTTCAGCCTGCGGCGATACGCTTCTTCGTGCAGCCCTAAATCAGACAACTGGCTATGCGTCAGCTGATGCAGGCTTTCCTTAACAAATGCCGTCATGGCTTCGATCGAATAGGGATCCGAGCCCCGCGTAATAGCAGCCGCCGGTTTACGGGTATCCATATAACGCAGATAGATAAACAGCATGACTAACAAAACCATGATGATGATCCACATCGTGTTCAAGGCGTTACCCAAAAGCATGCAGGCCCCCCGCTTTCGAACGACCGGACGGAAGTCCGAGCTGTTCAGCCGACGCATCAGCCAGTTGACGGACGGCATTATAGAGTGAATTCAAACCCTTCAGGTCCGCGCCCCCTCGGTTGCGCTGCATGTAGGGAATAATCGAACTCATATTCCATGCATCCGTCATGCGGGAGCAATACGGAACGCCAACCGCCATCGTTTTGATTCCAAAGCGGCGCTTCATATTTTGCAGTGTGCAGCTGCTCTCCCGATCATATTTGCCGATCATGTACAAGCAGTCTTTTTCCTTCAGCTCCGGAGGAAGTCTTTCCTTCTCAAGCTCTCTCTTCAGGACATGCAAATTCTGATTCAATCCAACGATGATCAAGTCTGCCGCTTGAAGTATTGCACGATCCGCAGCTCGGGGAACACCATTGCCGGCATCCGCTACGGTAACGTCATAACTACGTTTGGAGGACGCCAAGACCTTGACCATCAGTTCAGTTCGATTCACGCCTTCCGCATGTCTAGCAGCACTGAAATCATTGACCGACGTCGGCTTCGGTCCGCACAAAAGATCCAGCCGATCAGACAGCAGCGGCAGAGCATAATTGCGGACATTATCCGGATTCAGCCTCCCGCTTGCATTGAGCCGTTCGAGGGCATCCAATCCGGTATCCTGAAACGCAGCCATATAATCGAACGCTTCCTCCTTCAGCGCAAAGGCCTGTTCCACTCGTTCTCCTGCTTGTCCACCATGGGCAAGCAGCACTTTGACCTGGTATTCAAACGCCAATACGATCGGTAAACACGAGGCCAACAGCGTGCTGCCGCTCCCGCTTTTTAATGGGCTCCATACAGCAATCAGACTCATGCATGCCTCCTTCCTGCTTGCCTAAACGCCCGGCGGATATGCCGCTGCTCCATCTCCGTTAGCATCCGAATCAGTTCGGTAAGCGACCGCTTATACTGTCGTGACAAGGGCTTGATGCCCAGTCTACCTGCATGTTCGTTTTTTATTTTCAGCGCAAAAAACAATTCATCCCAAGGCATCTTCACAGGGGGACCCAGCCATTGAATCCGGCTATCCTCCATAAAGCCTTCAATATAGGACCCGTCCGCCAGGTCTTCGATAACCTGTACGTATACGCGATGGAAAGGCGGCAGCGGGTCATCTGTTCTAGCGGCTCTTAGTTCATCCAGCAAGGCCGCGCTCTTTCGCAATCCCGTTACTTCGAATCCGCTGACCCAAACATGGGCATCCGCCGTATCCCACTGATCCTTGTCCATAAATTGCGGCTTCTCCACGTCCATCACAATATAGTCGTATTTCTTCTCGTTCGTTTCTTCCAGATAATCCATCAGTGACGTATAACTCCCGAACCCTGTTGCCACGTCGAAACCGGCAAACTCCATGACCGGCAGCTGGGGATGCATTACGCTAATGCAATGTCTGTACTTCGCATCTATCGCGCCATCGACGAGCAGCACCCTGCTGTCTCCATTGGCTAGTATTTTGCACATGTACAGGAGCATATCGCTCTTGTCGCAGATGCCCGAAAATATCCACCTCTTCACTTTGGTTACACTCCTTCGCTTACCAACTGTTCTTCGGGGCTCACTTTGTCATTCCTACGGGCTCGTGAATATGAAATCAGCCTCTGGCGGTGTCTGATCACTGCCGTTCCGGGCATCTATCCTCCCGGTTGACCCCAAAATCTGCTCGGCCTCCGAAGCCTTCTCCTCCCGAAGCGGAACCTCCGTATTCACGTCCTCGTCCGGGAGAATGCCATCGGAACTCGTTCCGGTAGCGGATTTCGCAGGGGGATTTATATTGGATGCCGGGCTCCAAGAATCCGGACTCCTGGCTCCGCCAGCATAGGCGGAATTAGGAGGCAAGTCGGACGCTTGCGCCTGCTGACTCGGCTGGAGTTTGCTTAAATCGTCTTCCAGCGTGTTTCGGAGCGTAAGCTCCAATTGCTTCTCGGCTTTCTTCACGATATTCGGGTTGCTTGCAATCAGCTTCGTCACCTCCGCGTTCGGCGGATAGTTCGGAATCGCTCTCTCTTGCAGCTCGGGTTCTACATAGGTAAGCGCATATAGCGTAGCATCATGCAGATAAGCATCGACCAATGCGCTGGAGAGCAATAAGATTTCCTGTTCGCTTAACGTTGTCCAAAATGCCGGATTTTGGAGCCTGTCGATCTTCTTTTTGGATAAAACGACGTAATCCTGTCCGGTTGGAAACTGGACTCTAACATCAATGACATCCCCCTTGCGCAGGTCGCTTGGCAGATATACGGATTTCATCTCCCGGTGACGGAGATCGGGCCGCGTCGGCTCTTCTTCAAAGAGCATCGCGCCGGTAATCGGCATTCCCCGAAGCAGCTCGATCTTGGCGCCCTTCCCGGCAATCTCTTCCCTGCCCGAGAAGAGATTGCCGGACGTGCCGTCGTACGGCAAACGCACTTCCTTGATGTCCTTGGCCTCTATGAAATGACCAGGCGGAATATCTCTTACCGGGACCCATGCTACCTGCATCGAATTGAGCTGCTGCAGCTGGGTCTCTTCAAGCTCCGCGATTCGCTGCTCGTATTGGGTGCGCTCCACGTGCCGCTGCTCTTTAGAGCCGTGCACATAATACAACATGGCGCCGGCACATACAGCCCCAGTTACGGCTGCGCCGGCAAGTCCGGCAAATATCAGTTTGCGGCTTCGCCTCCTGATAATCGGCATGGCTTCATCTCCTTCAGTTCAAATGCGGTCAATTCTTAAGAAACCTGAATCTTCGCTTCCGTTCAGCCTGCGGCAAGTAGTCCTGGAAGAGCCGGGCGAATGCCTGCCTACTGCTGTCAGGTATTTCGAAAGGGTCCAATTGCAGGGGCAAGGCATAAACCTTATTCGTGCCTAGCGTTTTCCTCATCTCCTGAATCGTTTCTTCTCCGGCAAGGGGCAGGGCATAGATCCGGCCCGGCTGCGGGTGCCTGGACAGCATTCGGGCCAGCGTCGCCACATCATGCCGCCTCCACTCCGCTCCCGACCCGATAACAATCGGCAGATCGGCCCGCAGGAATTCCTCAAGCCTTTCGCTGTCCCTGTACGCCCCCAAATCCAATACAACCGCATCGTAACTGCCCCCGAGCAGCGAAATCACTTCACTCCTCGCTGTTTGGCGCCAAAAGTGGATCCCGTTAATCTCGAATTTGCGGATAGAGCCGAGCCTTCCGCCCTCCGCTATTTCCTGTATGCGGCTGAACGAGGTGGATTTGGCGCTCATTTCAACGACGGCTACCTTTCCGTACCTTGAAGCAAGGAAATGTCCGAAGGCGATGCAGCTATGCGTGGTTCCTACGCCGGACGATGCACCCAATACGGCCGCAACAAGCGTCCCGGGCACCGTGCTGGTTTGAACCGCAGATAGATTCGCGGAAATCGAATGCTGCCGCTTCAGCGCGGACCGAACTTCAGCTGTCGATTGATATCGATGCTCCGGAGCATATTGAAGCAGCTTTCGGATTACGGGTACTAACTCTCTTGGCAAATCGCCGCGAATATGGCGCTCCACTCCCGTGATCCATTCGCTGAATTTGCCGCCGGTCGAGAGATAAAGCAGGAGCGCCCCCAATCCATACAAATCCGATCTGGCATCGCTTTGCCTGCCACCGTATTGCTCCGGTGCCGCAAATCCGACCGTGCCGAGCTTGACCGTATCCTCGCCGCTCTCATGCTTGTAGCTTCTCGCGATTCCGAAATCGATGAGTCGGACTTCCAGCTGATCGGTCAGCATGATGTTCGAAGGCTTTAAATCCCTGAATATGACTTGGGGCTCGTGATGGTGAAGATACTCCAGGACGTCCAGCAGCTGCTCCGTCAGCTCCATGATGAAGTCCGGATTCACGTTTCCACGGTAACCCCGGAAATATTTTTCCAATGTCATGCCTTGAATGTAATCCATAACCAAATAGGTATAGCCGTTGTCCTCATCACGAAAAAAATCGACGATGCGCGGCAGACGCGGATGGCTCAGTTTGATCAGAAGCTGTGCCTCATCCTGAACCGTGCGCTGCATACCCGGTTCAGACAAAGTCTCCTTCACCGCCCATTGCTTCCCGGGCAGCTTCAGATCTTCGGCCAGATATACACAGCTCATGCCCCCTTCGCCGATGACGCGGTCAATGACGTAACGCTCACCCAATACATCCCCATGCACCAATTTGCAAGGCTGATTCATCTCAATGCCCTCTCCTCTGACTTACAAGCACAACAAAAAAAGGAAAGCACTCCGCCGTATCACTGAAACGTGATCATAGCGGGATGCTTTCCCTTTAAGTTGCCGTTGGTTAATTTTGGAATCATTATAGAACAAAATACTTGAACTTGTAAAGGCTTTTTTAATACTTAATCATATATAGCGTAATCTCGTCCCGATTATGGAACAACTGCTTCGCTCCCTGAATCTGCATTCTGGACGCTTCAAATACCGACATGATCTCCTTCACCAATGCCATTGGCTTCTTGGTCAGCAGCTTGACCGTAACGACGGCCGTGCCGCCCGTTTCAAGGCTGTGCAGCAGCCCGGTCACCATTCGGGCCATCAGTTTGGGGCTCCAGCTCATATCGCATACCAGCAGATCGAATTCATGCTCTCTAAACGTTACGTCCGCAGCATTCTTGTGGATGACACGCAGGTTTTTATGCCCATCCAGGGAGGGGTGCATTTTCGCCGGATCTACCGCCGTAACCTGCAAGCCGCGCTCCAATAAAAAGGATGTCCAGCCTCCCGGCGCTGCTCCGATATCGACAGCCTTGCGGAACGTATCGAAGGGTATCCCAAATTGCTTCTCGGCTTCAAGCAGCTTAAATTTGGCTCTTGAGATTTGACCCTCTTCCCGCTGAAAACGGACTGCGCCTCCGTTCCAATCCGACAGGTTGTCCTCCGGACGCGACACACCGGCATACCAGACATTGTCAGCGGCGAATAGTGAAATGATCCATTCGGGTGCCTGGACCGTGTATTCCAGCTTGAGCGGTGCCAAGCGAAGCTGCAAATCGTCCCGAAGGGCTGCAGGGCTCTCCGTCCATGAGCTGTTCTCCGTCTTGCGGATTTGGATGGATGCGCGGCTTTGGCTAATCTCCTCCCGCTTCAGCACATGATCTGCTGTCAATTTCAGCGCTGCGTCTACGGATTCGGCCGCGATTTCCCATTGTACCGGAAAGAGATGCCGCAGGAAAATAGGCGGCTTTGACGTAATCAGCCGCTTAGCCTCAGCTTCGGAGCTGCCGAGTGTCATCAAAAACACCTCGCCTGGCATCATCATGGTGCTTTTTAGGCTGCCAAACATCCGGCGCAGCTCTTCCTGGGCATACGGAGCGAAACCATGATTTGCCGTGCATACCCATTTACTGTGAAAATCCTGATGGTTCTGATTCTGTTCCTCATGTTCCTGCATTACATTTAATTCGTCCAAACGGATTAACCTCCAGAAATAACTTTGATCCAGGGACGTCCGCCATCCCATTCCAGCTGAGCGTCGATATCATAAGTTTGTTTGATAAGTTCATGGTTTAATACTTCATCTTTGCGTCCCGCGGCCATCAACCGCCCGTCTTTAATAAGCGCCACATGAGTAAATAAAGGGACAATCTCCTCGACATGATGCGTGACGTACACGACCGTAATATTACGCTGCCTCAGCCGGTCAATCTCATGCAGCATCTTCTCCCGTTCATACAAATCCAAACCGGCACACGGTTCATCCATAATCAGAATCTTCGGATTGGACATGAGGGAGCGTGCCAGCATCACTTTTTTCCGTTCCCCTTGGGACAAGGTCCCGAGAGGCAGCTCCGCCAAAGGGCCAAAATCCATTTCGTTCAGCAGGCTGTAGGCTAAACTTCTGGCCTCTTCCGGAATGTCCTGATAAAAGCGCAAAAAGGCATACGCCCCTGTTGCGACAACCTCCCACACCGGGTCGCTCAGCGTTAATTTCTCCAGCAGCGATTGGCTGATATAACCGATGGATTTACGAACCTCACGAACGTCACATTGGCCGTATACTTGGCCCAGCACTTCTACGCGTCCACTGGAAGGGAACATATATCCCGTCATCATTTCCAGCAGCGTCGTTTTGCCGGATCCGTTCCTGCCCAGGATCACCCAATTCTCCCCCGGCTTCATTTCAATGCTGACATCATTCAAAATGTGGCGGTTCCCACGAATGAGCGACAGGTGCTGCAACGAAATCATGGCTTCACGCTCCTTACAAAACTGACGATATCCTGCACGGAGCCCATCCGATAAAGCACTTCAGGGTTTGCGCCAGGGCTTGATGTGATCGCGAGCAGTGCCGGGACGCTTCGAATTTGATACCGTTCCACGATGCCCGGAAGGAAATTCACGTCCGCTGCCAGCAGTTGTACATCGGGCACCACAAACTCCACGACATCCAGCATCTTACGCGCAGCCGCGCAAGTACCGCATAATGGCGTATGCAAAAAAACGATGACAGGATCCGCCTTCGCGTCACGCTTCATCAGACGCTCCTGCCATTCTAGCCTCTCCAACAGTTCGCGCTGCGTAACCTCAATCATCTTGAACCTTGGGCGACTTCCCGCAGCACGGATTCGGGCATCGGTCCATTGTGGACCTTGACGCTTTTTGGCATGTGCTCATACAGCAGCTCATACATTTTTCTTCTGCCCGACGGGCTTGAGGTGTGCAAATATATTTCTTTAGCCTGTAGATTCTCGGCAATCATGGCCGCAACGACGTCGCCGCCGTTCATTTGGCCATGCCCGAGTTCAAAATCAAGCGACAGAACGTCCACTTCGCATTCACGGAGCATCAGCAAACATTCTTCCCCGTTTCGAGCCAGCGCGAATCCTTTCGGATTGGGGCGCCAGTCGTCTAAATAAAGATGAATCATCCTACCCTCTCCCTATCAGGACCATGACAGCACCTTGGCGATGTCTTCCCGATGCGTGCCGTCAGCTCCTTTTTCACTTTCCAGGACAAATGCCTTACCCGCAAGTTCCGGTGACAGAACCAGGCGCTTCAACGCTTCTGTGCCTATCATGCCTTGCCCGATGCGGGCATGGCGATCTTTTCTTGAGCCGGCTCCATATTTCGAATCGTTTAGATGAACGGCTACCGTCGATTCCCAATAGGCTAGCGACTTGCCTCTGGCAAGGAGCTCATCCGTATTCGATATGTCCCAACCTCCTGCGGCAAACAAGTGGCAGGTATCCAGGCAAAAGCCTATTTTTTCCGGGTGATCGGCAAGCTGTCTAACCTTTACGCACTCTTCAAGCGTCATTCCCATAGCTCCATGGTCTCCCGCCTGATTCTCGATCAGCAGCTTGGCCCTGCCCGCCCAGGAGGCCAGCACATCATTCATGCAGCGAATTATGTTCTGGTACCCTTCAAGCACGTCCTGGCTCTTGAGATGCCCAAAATGTACAACGATGCCCAGCGATCCGCAAGCCTCGGCAATCATAAGATCATTCTTCAGGGAATCCACGGTCAATCGATAAAACTCTTCTCCCCGGGTCAAACCAACCGCCATATTCGTTGGATAAGGCGTGTGCGCGATCGAAACGAGACCCTGCTCCTGACAAAACTGCGCACAGGCCGCAGCATTGCGGACATCCGTCTTCAAGTGAAGACTGCGCGGATTTTTCGGAAAATACTGATACGCCAGTGAACCGATACCGGCTGCATGCTGGGCTGCTGCAAGAAATCCGCCCCGTGTGCTGACATGGCTTCCAATCCGGACTTTAGACTTCATGCTGGCAATTCGGGCAAAAGAAAATTTTGCGCGAGGCGTGCTCCGCCTTCACGATCGGCGTACCGCAGCGAACGCAGGGCTCTCCTCCACGGTCGTACACTTTGCATTCGTCATTATAAGCACCTGTCAGCTCATCCCCTTCCTGAAAGGGCATTTCCATGTATCCTCCGCCGTCCGTCGCCTCGTGCATCAATTTGACGGCGCTGTCGTACAGCTGCTCTAGCGACTCCTCCGGCAAATCCTGAATTTTTGATAGCGGGTGGATTCGGGCATCAAAAGCGATCTCGTCCGCATAACAGTTGCCGATGCCGGCGACGACTTGTTGATTGACCAGCGTCGTTTTTAAGGCGCCCCGCCGTTTTCCAATCAGTTCGACGAAGCGCGCTTTGGTCATTCGCCGATCCAGGAGCTCAGGGCCAAGGTCTTTTAGGGCATTCTCGGTCTCCCTCGCTGTTAGAAAATGCAGATAGCCTAGGCGAAGGCCGATAAAATACAGCACCTGGTCACCGAACGTGATCTCGACCTGGGTCGAACGGGAAGGGCGTTCCTCATCCCTGCGTCCGAGATACAAAATACCCCCCAGCATCAGGTGCAGCAGCAGTCTGCCTCCGTTGTGCAAATGGAAAATGAGGTGTTTTCCTCTCCGCTCCACAAAAATGACCTTGCTTCCCTTCAGGGCCGAAGTAAACTCGTCAATCGTCACATTCAAGGATTTTTCACGGTTCACGACCACATCGGTGATCGGCACATTCAGAATGCTCTGAGATAACAATCTTCGGTAATTCTCCATTTCCGGCAGTTCCGGCATGATTCATCTTCCCTTTCGTCAACACACAAGTTTATGTATAATACTTTTGCTTATCATGAACACAGCAGGCTGATCACTTCGTTCAAATCCCGGCATATATAGTCTGGCGTGACGCCGGCGGCTTCCATATGCGCTTCCATATTGCAATCGGTCGTGATTCCGGTCATGACGAGAACCGTCTTGCAGCCGGCATGCACGCCAGCAGCAATATCCGTACGGATATTATCTCCGATTACATAAGTTTCTTCCGGAGCTAAACCCAAGCGATCCGAGGCATACTTCATCAAGATCGAGGACGGCTTACCGATAACCGTCGGCTTAACTCCCGAAGCGGCCTCGACCGCAGCCCCAAGCGAGCCAGCACCAGGCATCAGGCCGGTATCGGATGGCAGCTGCAGATCCGGATTGGTCAAGATCGACACAGCTCCCTCCTGAATCCAGCGAACGGCGCGGGTTAACTTCTCGTAATCAAACGAGCGGTCGATTCCTTGAATGACGTATTCAGGGGACTGCTCCACGATGGTAAGGCCAACAGACAACAGCGCTTCGCGAAGTCCCTCTTCGCCGAGCATCGCCACCTTGGCACCGGGCGACTCCTCAGCGATATATTTAGCTGCGGCGAGGGAGGATGTGCATACTTCCTCCGGCAAGGCAGGAATCCCCATCTCCATCAGGTGAGCCGCCACCTGCTCCGGCGTGCGTGAAGAATTGTTCGTTACATACAGGAACGGAATCTGCAGTTCTTTCAACCGTTCGATCAGCAGGTCGGCCCCCTCGATTCGATTCCGGCCATGGTACAGCGTTCCGTCCAGGTCAATCAGCAATCCTTTTGGTTTTTCCATGAATAAATGCACCTTCTTTATTTCTTTCCTTCACGGCATAAATGATTCATCTGATGAAAAGGTGACCATTCAAGGCCGTGTCGTAAGGGTTAATCATCATAAATATATGTATGGCTACGGGCATTCAGCTGTCCTTTACTATAATGAACTTAGACATACCGATAGTATTATTGTAAAGAAGCCCATTACCGGTTGCAAGGTTCATGCCGATCGCTACATTCTGACGGTCGACGCGTCGAAAGAAATCGAAGACTGTCCAAGCCTTAGCGTTTATGAACCGCTTTGTCGCATCCTGCGCTTTCCCGGAAAATAATGCCCCCGACCACCCGATATTTCCCCGCAATTCACCGCTGTGCGTGCCTAGGAACGCTGGATTGGATATAACCCGAAATCCTCCGCCAATCGCGTATTCGCAAATATCTCCCGCGCTTCGTTGAGCAGCGGCTGCAAATGATCGATATCCTTATACCGGGAGCTGAAGTGGGTCAAGAACAGCGCTTTTACCCCAGCCCGTTTAGCCGCTTCCGCCGCCTGTTTGGCGGTACTGTGATAGTATTCGTGCGCCAGCTCCGCCAGATCCTCCATGAACGTGGCCTCATGGACCAGGAGATCCGCGTCCTTGGCCAAAGCCTCCACGCCTGCGCATGGCCGCGTATCCCCGAGAATCGTGACCACCCTCCCTTTTTTCGGTGTCAGGAGCACATCCGAGGCATGAATCCATCGGCCGTCGCCGAGTTCCACGCTTTCCCCTCTTTTCAGCTTGCCATAGAGCGGCCCTGGCTTGAGTCCATAGTCCGCCAACCGTTTCAGGTCCAAACTGCCGGGGAGATCCTTCTCCACGACACGGTAGCCGTAACTCTCGGCCCTGTGATCCAGCTTGGCCGATTCCACAAGGAAGTTATCGTCCTCAAACAACACGCCACCGGTGTGCTCAATGACCTCCATCGTATAAGGAACACGCGATTGGCTGATGCTGAGCGTAGTTTCAATGAAGACTTTAATGCCTGGGGGACCATATATCGTCAGGGGTGATGTTACCCCTTGGGCACCTCGGCTGGATAGCAAACCTGGCAAGCCGAATACATGATCACCATGCATATGGGTAATGAATACCTTTTCAAGCTTGGACAGCTTGAGCGGGGACTTTAATATTTGATGCTGCGTGCCTTCTCCACAATCAAACAGCCACAGACTTCTTCGTTCTTCCAGCATTCGCAGTGCAATCGAGGTCACGTTACGCTGCAGCGTCGGAACCCCCGCATTTGTTCCTAGAAAATAGAGTTCCATCCCTCTTCTCCCCTTTCGGTTGTAAACCGGAGAAATCCCCCGAAACATTCGGAGGATTTCAAACCGGCTGTACCGGTATTCAAATGTTAAGCTTTATCCACGTTAAAATAATGAGCCTCCGGATGGCTGAACACCATCGCGGATACCGACGCCTCGGGTTCCATCATGAAACCTTCGGTAAGATGAACGCCGATATCTTCTGGCTGCATCAATTTGAATAAAGGCTCCTGATCCTCCAGATCCGGACATGCCGGATATCCGAAGGATACGCGAATGCCTTGGTATCTCGCTCCCAGGCGCTGTTTCATCGTCATGTCTGCCGGATCGGGGTATCCCCACGTATCCCGCATCATATGGTGAATTCGCTCTGCCAGCCCTTCAGCCGTTTCCAGGGCAACCGATTGAAGTGCATGGGAACGGAGATAGTCGCCTTTATCCTTCCATTCCCCGGACAATTTTCCGACGCCGTGCCCTGCCGTAACGACCAGGAACCCGACGTAATCCATCACCCCGCTGTCTACGGATTTCAGGAAGTCCGCCAAACACAGATACGGTTCCACCTGCTGTCTTGGAAACGTAAAGGTATGCAATATTTTCGATGCATCCTTTGGATCGTATATGATAATATCATTTCCTCGCGACTGCGCCGGGAAGAAACGGTACATAGCATGTGCCTGTATGATTCCCGATTGAACTGCCTCTTCCAGAATACCGTCAACGGTTTCCTTAAGCGAAACCGCCTTCGGATCATTGGCTTTGAGCAGCTGTTCCACGGATCCTTTCAGGCCTAAATGATGTCCCAACAGCATTTGCATGTTGATATAAGGCAGGATGTGCGAAATCGGATAATTCCGGAGCACATGCCGCTCCATATCCGGCGGTATATACACCGGGGCTTCGGTCGATATTTTGGATCGGAGTCCTTCAGACAGTTTCGGCATTACTTTTACAACCTGTGGTGCCGCTGCATCCGCTTCCTGCTCCGCCTTAATCTCTTCCGCCATTTGGGTCCGCAGCACCGGATCGCTCAGCTGGTTGGCCAATGCAAGCCCGTCCATCGCGTCTTTCGCGTAGAGCACCATTCCGTCATATTCGGGGCGGATGCGCGTCTTCGTGAACTTCCGCGTCAGCGCGGCCCCGCCAACCATGATCGGAACGCTAATGCCCGCGTTTTTCAAGTCCTGGGCGGTGGATACCATCTGCTGCGCCGATTTCACCAACAAACCGGACAACCCGATGGCATCAGGCTGCTCCCGACGGTAAGCCTCGATAATTTGCTCCGGTGGTACTTTTATACCCAAATTAATGATTTGGTAACCATTGTTGGACAAGATGATCTCCACCAGGTTTTTACCGATATCATGGACGTCGCCCTTCACGGTGGCGAGCATGATTTTCCCTTTGACCGACGACTCGTTTTTCTCCATAAAGGATTCCAAATACGCCACGGAGGCTTTCATCACTTCGGCGCTTTGCAGCACCTCCGCCACAATGAGCTCGTTGTTGTTAAACAAGCGACCAACCTCGGTCATCCCTGCCATTAGCGGGCCGTTAATGATCTCCAGCGCGCCGTATTTGGTCAAAGCTACATCCAAATCCGGAATAAGACCTTCCTTAGAGCCTTCCACCACATAAGAGGCAAGTCTTTCTTCCAGCGTCAGATTGGATACCTTTACCTTCTTCTCTACCTTTTTATCCCTGAACGCGGCGACGAATGCCGCCAGCGTCTCATCATTGGTTCGATAAATCAGTTCCTCCGCCAGACGCCGCTCTTCCTCCGGAATGGAGGCATAGCGCTCGAGCTTTTCCGTGTTCACGATTGCGTAGTCCAATCCGGCCTTCGTGCATTCGTACAGATACACGGAGTTCAGCACTTCACGGCCCGCTTCCGGCAATCCGAAGGAAACATTGCTGATGCCGAGGATCGTATGCACTTTGGGCATGGCTTCTTTTATCATGCGAATGCCCTCAATCGTTTCCTTGGCTGATCCGATGTACTGCTCGTCGCCCGTACCTACAGGGAATACAAGCGTGTCGAAAATAATATCCTCAGGCGAAATGCCGTATTTGTTCACCAAGAGATCATAAGACCGCTGCGCCACCTTGAGTTTGTCGTCGCGGTGGATCGCTTGACCGCTCTCATCGATGGTCCCTACGACGACCGCAGCGCCGTATTTGTGCACCAACGGAGTCACATGCTCAAATTTCTCCTCGCCGTCTTCAAGGTTAATGGAGTTAATGATCGCTTTCCCTTGCGAATATTGCAGGGCCAAGTCAATGACCGCCGGATCGGTTGTATCGATCATCAGCGGCACCTTCACCTTTTTGACCACCAGCTCCAGGAATTGGATCATATCCTCGGCTTCTTCGCGATCCGGATCCTGTACGCATACATCAATGACATGGGCGCCATTCTTGACTTGAGCACGAGCGATTTCGGAGGCTTCCTCATATTTTCCTTCCACGATCAAACGCTTAAATTTGCGCGAACCCAGAACGTTTGTTCTCTCGCCCACCATATACGGGCGGTTTTCCTGCTCGATATATACCGGCTCGATGCCGGACAATGCCGGCAAGTGCCCGCCCTCAAGCGGACGTGGGGTGAAGCCATCCATCGTTTGTTTTAAAGCCCGGATGTGGTCAGGTGTCGTACCGCAGCATCCCCCTGCGATATTAAGCCAACCTTTTTCAGCAAAAGCCCCCATTTTTTGGGCAAGCGATTCAGGAGATTCATGGTATTGACCATTCTCGTCAGGCAGACCGGCATTCGGATAACAGCTGATCGCGCTTCTCGACATTTCGGACAAGGAACGGATATGGTCGCGCATGAACTCCGGACCCGTTGCACAGTTCAGGCCGATGGATACCGGATTCAAGTGTTCCAAAGAAATGTAAAACGCCTCGATGTTCTGTCCCGCAAGCGTTGTTCCCATCGGTTCGATTGTGCCGGATATCATGATGGGAAGGGTGACGCCTGTCTTATCAAACGCTTGTCGAATCCCAATGCTCCCCGCTTTCACGTTTAGCGTATCCTGCGATGTTTCGAGCAACAGGGCATCCACGCCGCCTTCAATCAAGGCTACGGCTTGCTCCTCGTAACTCTTGATCAATTCGGCGAAGGTCACGCCGCCGGTAACCGACAGCGTCTTGGTTGTCGGACCCATCGCACCCACGACATATCGCGGGCTGTCCGGCGTGGAATATTTCTCAACTGCAGCGCGGGCCAGATGAGCCGCTTTCAGGTTGATTTCCCGGGCAAGTTCAGGTATATCGTATTCAGCAAGCACAACGGAGGTTGCGCCAAATGTATTGGTTTCAATCAGGTCGGCACCTGCTTCAAGATATTGTTCATGTATTTTTTGAATGACGTCGGGCCGATGAATGACCAGCATTTCATTGCAGCCATCCAGCTCCGGACCGCCAAAATCTTCAGCCGAGAGGTCCTCTTGCTGGATCATCGTGCCCATGGCACCGTCAAGAATTAATATTCGTTCTTTAAGCACTTCTTGTAAGCTAGGCTTGTTCAACTCATAAACCTCCCCCGAAAACGTTAAATCTTAGTGTATCAGAATACTTTTCAATAGAAAAGCCGAAATATTGCGCAGCTATCGGTACAAATCAACATTTGCAGATGACAAATGCTGTGAGGGGGGCTATAATACATATTAATCCAACGGGAGAAAGAGGGTTAAAGCTATGGCAGAAATCGTGATTCGCAACACGAACGAACGCATTACTGGGGAAGAAAATGTTCGGGAATTCCTGAATAACCAAGAGGTTGTTTATGAGCATTGGAATATGGATAAACTCCCGGCAGATCTTCAAGAAAATTTCAAGCTGAGTGATGACGATAAGCAGCGTATTTTGGACACTTTTGACGAAGAAATTCGCGACCTGGCTGCAAGACGCGGCTACAAAATTTGGGATGTCATCACGCTTTCCGAGTCCACGCCCAATATAGAGGACCTGCTTAAAAAATTCGAAGAAGTTCACACCCACTCGGAAGACGAAATCCGTGCGATCGTTGGCGGTAAAGGGATCTTCATTATTAAAGGCTCCGACGATGTCGGTTACTTTAACGTAGAGCTTGAGCCGGGCGATGTTATCTCCGTACCGGAAAACACGCCTCATTTCTTCACACTGATGGAGAACAAGCAGATCATCGCGGTTCGTCTCTTTATTGAAGAGAACGGCTGGGTAGCTACTCCGGTAGAAGATCCCCAATTCCAATAAGCCTAATGCGGCTGACTGAATAGGATAATGGAATAAGGCAGCGCATGATCCGCCCAACGGATGGATGCGCTGCCTTATTTATTGGCTGTGTATTGTTGTGTATTACTCGGTTACCGTCAGTTCTTTCAGCGGCATGGAGTGCTGCCCTCTTGCCGTGACATGGGAAACGATGCGATAGGTTCCTGCTTCCTCGAAGGTTTTCTCCATTTTGTAGATCCCGCCTTGATCATGCTTGACCGGAACCTTTGCCTGAACGCCTCCGCCTTCCAGCGTCACTTCGAATTCCACGTCATTTGCATCTTCGACCGGGCTGCCTGCTTGTGTTACCTTCGCTTCGATCAACACTTTCTCCCCTGCCTTAATGCTCTCTGGGGTCAGAGAGAGCTCTACGATAATCGGCTCCGCCATCACATCATCACTGGGTTCCGCCTTGCTGTCATTGCATGCGGCAAGCGCAACCGCCATCAACACCATGGCTGCAATAAAGGCCAACTTTTTCCTGGTCATCCAACCACCTCTTTTACGAATTCATGCTATGTATGATTTATTCACGTAATGGTCCATTCCAAACAGCGTCATTTTCCTAATTCATTATATCGCATTATTCTTTAACTTCTATCTCATGCAGCTTACAATTGTGTGACGTTTGTCACTGCCAACAGCCTCTTTTCTTTCAAATATGGCAACCAACAAAAAACAGCCCCGAATGGCAGCAGCTGCTGCCAGGACTGTTCCTATGTACGCTATTATATCTCGCTAATGTATCTTGTATAGTAGTCGTGAACTCTTAATCACGTCATTTATAAGGACGCCACAATAGCATGCAGCTCGGATAAATGTTTGATCTCATACTTCGGCTGAATGGCCGGATCATGAGGCCGGTCTACTCGATTGATCCAAACCGTATGCAGTCCTGCGGCATTCCCGCCTTTAATATCTGTGGTCAGCTTATCTCCCACCATTACGGCCTGATCCGCCTCGACGCCTAACAGATCAAGTGCATGCTTGAATATGGAAACATCCGGCTTGCCTTTGCCGAAATCACCCGAGATAATAATGTGGTCAAAATAAGGGACCAGTTCGGGAACGCCATCAAGCTTCTCCTGCTGCAAATCCGGACTTCCGTTCGTAAGAAGCAGCAGCTTCACGTTACCCTGCAATTCCTTCAGCACTTCAAAGGTTTCTTCATATACATAAGGTCTTGTTCTGCGTTCCGCCGCAAATTGCGCTGCCAACGTCTCCGCCAACGCTTCATTATCAACGCCAAGGCGATGAAGTCCGCGCCGCCAGGATTCCTTACGATATACGGGAGCCAATTCTTGCAGCTTTCGGAATTCGGGCTGGGATCCTGCCGTAAAATTAGCCCACAAGCCCTCTCAAACGGATTGATTCCGATCATCTTGGTAAAAGCAAAAGTATCATAGGATTCATACAATGCTCTTGCTTCCTCCCGCACCGCGGCCAAAAGCGCGCCGGCATCAACGGCGGTTTCCGCCGCTCCGGCTTGGCATGTCACTTCAAACGCTTCTTCTACACTGCGTTCATCCCATAACAACGTATCGTCCAAATCAAACAAAACCGCAGCAATCGGCATTTCTCTCCCACTCCTCATATACATTGTGATCTACTCTATCGGGTTAGTTGTGCTCCACTGGAATTTGATGAGTTTTTGCGAACTCTTCCAATCTTTCGCCCATGGCTTTGGTATCGTAAAGATTCATCATACGGGAGAACACCCAGTTGCCTGCTTTTCCCTTGCCTTGGATCACGACGGAACCCGAAGCCAATTTGATCTTCTCGATATCGGATACGGCCAGACGGCGTTCCCGGTTGAACTTCATGGTCGACACGGAAGCGCGCTCAATCTTCAAATAAGGCTTGCGGAGAAATATCATGAGCGCCAACAGGATATACAAGCTGACGCCAACCCAATTCAATACATCATTGCTTCCGCCGGCTGCCTGTGAAGTTGCCGTTCCGAGAAGCGCATACAAACCGGCCAATGCAACAAGCACTAACGGAAGTACATACTTACGTCCCTTAAACACGTCATGCTTATCATTAATCGCAGAACCTTGATACGAGGTCAGCCCCTGCTTTTTGCGCTGTTTGTTAAGTTGCGACATATTTTTGCTGACTTTTCTTTCCCATGAACGTGACATTTGGTTCCCCCTGAACTCATATTCAAAATGTTTATAAACCATATAAACTTGGGGTAACCGTAATCGATTCTCCGAATGACCGTTACCCCAAGTATTATTATGCTATCCTTCTATCTGTTCACGGATCCGCTGAATATAATCGTTGAACGGTTAATCGACTAGTGCTTTAATCGCGGGCCGCCTTTTTGTTCGTTTTCATCAACCCATTCAATCGATTCCAGCTGTTGTCTAAAGTTACTGCGAATATTGTTAAGGTATAATTCCCGAAGCTCGGCCCGTTCTTTGAGCTCCTCCTCGGTCAACCCTTCATTCTTCTTCTTTCTTGCTAATACATTGATGCGTTCTACCAAAGTATCGATGTCCATGACTTCTCCTCCAATTTCGATATCATGTATAACTTAAACATGTGAAAAAGAGCTTGTCAAGGCAACTGCGCCCTTGCAAACTCTTCTAAGAACAAATAGGAACATATGATGCGCATAAACGAATACCGTCTATGGGGAGGTAATCTATAGTTATCTATTGTAAACGCGCGATTACGCGTAAATGATTCAATCTGACAAGCAGAATATGATGTGTCATTAAACAGGAAGTAACCAGCAGTATGTGGTGATTATATGGAGTATGAATGCCTATTGGTTAGCAGCAACGCCAAATCACCAAACCGGCAATGACAGCACTTCTCCAGCCTGTATGTCCGGACCCTTCAATCCGTTCATTCTTCGTATGCTATCCAGATATACGCGTGTATCCATATCCGCAGGTTTGTGAAGGGAAGCAATTCGCCACAAGCTATCGCCATATTGAACGATCACCTGCTTCTCTCCAGTCGGCTTCTCTGTCCCCCCGGCAAAAACGGAATATGCACCTGTCCAAAAGATGGCTACAATAAGCAGGGTGAACAGCAATTTATTCAAAGGGATCGAAGCTATCTTCGATTTCAAGTAAATGCCCCAAGTCTTCGATGATTGTTCTGTTACCACCGGAACGTTCTCATAAATGCTGCGGTATGTACTGTATTTCAACATGGAATCATCATCTCCCAAACAAGTGTTCTCTTATGGATTCATCTTAACACGAACACTTGTTTGATTCAATACCCAAAAGAACATTTGTTCTATTTTTATTTTAGAACTTATGTTTGTACGAACGGTAGTTCTATGTTATAATTTTCCCAAACGTTACTAAATGGGGTTGATACGGCATGTCGAAAATATCCAGCCGCCAGCTGGCGATCTTAGAGTTTATCCGCAACGAAGTTCGTAGCAAGGGTTACCCGCCTTCTGTCCGGGAAATCGGCGAGGCTGTCGGACTAGCTTCCAGTTCTACGGTCCATGGTCATCTGGACCGTTTGGAGAAGAAAGGCCTGATCCGCCGTGACCCTACGAAACCAAGAGCGATCGAGCTGCTTGGCCAAGAAGAATCCGAGAGCGCGAATCTGTTTACGCACACCATTGCCAGAGTGCCTGTCGTTGGTAAAGTCACAGCAGGCGTTCCGATTACGGCCATGGAGAACATTGAAGATTATTTCCCGCTCCCGCAGCATTATGTAGGCGACGATAAGGTGTTCATGTTGTCTGTAGTCGGCGACAGTATGATTGAAGCCGGTATTCACAGCGGTGACTACGTCATCGTTCGCCAGCAGCAAACCGCGGACAATGGTGACATTGTCGTAGCAATGACAGAAGAAGATGAAGCAACCGTGAAGACCTTCTACAAGGAGAAGGATCATGTACGATTGCAGCCGGAGAATCCTACCTATGAGCCGCTGCGCTTGAACCATGTAACGATTCTCGGGAAAGTGATCGGTCTCTTCAGGGACGTACACTAATTTCATAGATTTATGAATAAGAGGTTACCTTCCTTATTTGGATGGTAACCTCTTTTTTAGGACATGCACTAGAACGTTCCGATCTTACGCAACACTAGAACTAACGCATTTTGCCTAAGATCTAATTGATACATTCTTTCAGAAACATAATCCGTCGAACCTTCGCCTCCCGGTCCCTCGGTGGACTGCAGAACAAGCTTATTCTCCTTTACCTCGGGAGCCGTACCTGGTCTATAATATGAAAAGTAGGATACCAAGGACTCATCCTGAAATCGGAGCTGGACGGCTTTACCCGTTTCATGCTCTACGGCGAACGCATAGATTTGTATGCCATGACAGTCCCTATATTGCGGTGCGAGTATAAATACGTCGGCAGCTTGAAACGGCAGGCGAATCATATCAACCGGAGCAGATGTCGGTTGAATAAATGTAAGACCCTCCAGCGTAGTGACTTCATTTGTAACTTGGTTAGTACTATACTGCACGCTGTAGTTTCCGGTAAACGACCGATCCGTTTCGATACCGAAGCAGCTCGGCGCACCCAATGTCGTTATTTTTTCCTGTCCAACTGCAATAACGTTTAACCTTCCTTCATCCGTTACGCCTTGTGCCCGGATTGTCTCCTCCCTACCAGGAGGCATAGTCCCTCCTCTCTCTTGTTCCTCACTGCCAAAAGGCAATTGAAAGGCAATTAAAATAATCAGAAGCATAAACCCGCCAGCTAATCCAACTTGTAAGTATTTTCGACGTTTAGGTTTGCTGTAAGTGAAAATCACGGACCTATGCACGTTTTCTTTCATTACGGACGTGAACTTTTCATTTGAAAAAGGAGCTTTTTTAGCACGGTTGTACCAGTCTGGTTTATCCTCACTCATCGTTCTTCTCCTTCATTAAGTTTTGTACTTGTTTCCTGGCCCGATGCAATCTGGATTTTACGGTGCCTGTCGCAATATGAAGCAGCTCCGCAATTTCATGCATCGGCATTTCATAGTATAGGTCCAGCACCAACACTTCCCTAAGCTTGCTCGGCAAAGTCATAATCATTGCCCATATTTCATCCGTATACTGCTCGTCCAAATATTCCGCTTCCGCTGACCGGCTTGACGAACTGGCGGTAAGCTTGTCTTTAAGGATGACTTTCCGAAAGAAAAAAGCCTGTTTGTACCGGAACGCCGTATGTCGCGTGATCGTAAGCAGCCACGTTTTCAGCGTCGCCTGACCGCGAAAGGTATGTATGCCGTAATAGGCCTTAATAAAGGCTTCTTGTGCAATATCGTCTGCCAAGGCATGCTGTTTGGTCAAAAAATACGCATAATTCCACACATCATTTCCATATTCATTCATGATTTTATCCAGCGTCTGGCTGTCCATGGCCGTCATCTGCTTCAAGTATTCGAGCTCCAACCGATTCACCTCATCTAATTAGAGTCATGGAAGCGGGTAAAGGTTCCTTTTTTCGTAAAACAAAAAAGAATCTTCCCGTAGGTAAGGGAAGATTCTTTATGGACTAATATTAGTGCGTGACTGAACTGATTCTGTAGAATAATTATTTATATGTACCTGTCAGGAATATAGTGTCATCCCCTGTTATATCTTTCTGAAATTTCACATTTACTTCAATTTGGTTTGCATCTTTAATATCAATAACGATATGCTGTCCAATATCTTTAGGCGACAGCATAAGTTCTTTTATCTTTGTCTTGCCATTATATATCGTTACTGAGATATCATTACGGATATTAATCGGTAACAACGAAAGATCTAGTACTTTATATTTTCCTTTTGGTTCAAGAATGATCGTTTTTTCAGAATTATTAATTTCTCTCATTACGATACCAGAACCGTAATCTTTTCCATTATGTTCGGTGTACTGCTTATCTCTTGTGGTAAAGGAAGTACTATTAATCTTGATTCCTTCTTTAGTTATAATTGTTGTATCTGGTTTTTCTCCGATAATAATTTTTTGATTCTTGCTATCATATTCAACGACAGAGCCAAGTGCCTCGGAGATAGCTTTTACAGGGATATAATTTGAGTTGTTGTATGTAATTGTTGCAAGTTTTTTTCCTGATTGATCTTTTGGAACCCAATCTTCACCATTAACCTCATATTTAATTCCCCAATTTAAATTTGCACTTATTTTTTCTAGTGCAGGAGCAGCTCCTACCCCTATTGTCATTCCTCCTAACATTGTTGCCGCTGAGAGTAATAGAATATATTTCTTTTTCATCACCTGAACCTCCTATATATTGGAATTCAAGTTATATTGTAAGTGACTTCATAGATGAATTCAATCACATAAAAACAATAGAGTGTCGTCTTAAAGACCTTAGCGGCTAAAAATTATATTACCTGAATTGTTGTTCAAACACGTAAGCTAAAAGCGTACTTACGGTTTAGACAAATAAAAACCCCTCACGCCTTACGGCGCAAGGGATTCCTCTATTAATACATTGTAATGTACTGATCGCGTTCCCATTGGTGAACTTGCGTTCTATACATATCCCATTCGATCTCTTTCAGCTCGTAGAAGTGAGCCAGGGCATGGTCACCGAGTGCATCGGAAATGACTTCACTGCGGATCAATTCGTTAAGCGCTTCTTTCAGGTTTGCCGGCAAGCTTGGGATGCCTTCCTCAATGCGCTCTTCTTCCGTCATCACGTAGATGTTGCGGTCGATCGGTGCCGGAAGCGACAGCTCACGCTTAACGCCGTCCAAGCCAGCTTTCAGCATGACAGCCAGAGCCAGATACGGATTCGCAGCCGGATCCGGGTTACGCACTTCGATGCGCGTGCTCAGACCGCGGGATGCTGGAATACGAATCATCGGGCTGCGGTTACTTGCAGACCATGCCACGTAGCAAGGTGCTTCGTAACCAGGCACGAGACGTTTGTACGAGTTCACCGTCGGGTTCGTGATCGCAGCAAACGCGCGTGCGTGCTTAAGAATACCCGCCATATAGTTCCGAGCCGTTACGCTCAGGCCAAGCTCGTCGCTCTCATCAACGAACGCGTTCTCGCTGCCTTTGAAGAGCGATTGGTTGCAGTGCATGCCGGAGCCGTTTACGCCGAATAGCGGTTTTGGCATAAACGTTGCGATCAGACCATGCTGACGAGCGATCGTCTTAACAACCAATTTAAAGGTTTGAATCTGGTCAGCCGCTTTGATCGCATCTGCGTACTTGAAGTCGATTTCGTGCTGGCCAGGCGCAACCTCGTGGTGAGAAGCTTCGATTTCGAAGCCCATCTCTTCCAGCGTCAGCACGATGTCACGGCGGCAGTTCTCGCCGAGATCCGTAGGCGCCAGGTCAAAGTATCCGCCCTGGTCATTCAGCTCCATGGTCGGATTGCCTTTTTCGTCGGTTTTGAACAGGAAGAATTCCGGCTCCGGACCGACATTCATGGAAGTGAAGCCCATCTCTTCGGCTTCCTTCAGTGCTCTCTTCAGAATGCCGCGCGGATCTCCCGCAAATGGGGTGCCGTCCGGCATGTAAACATCACAGATCAGACGTGCGACGCGATCCTCGGATACCCAAGGGAAGATCATGAAGGTATCCAGATCCGGGTACAGGTACATATCGGATTCCTCGATACGCACATACCCTTCGATGGAAGAACCGTCAAACATCATTTTATTATCAAGCGCTTTAGGCAGCTGGCTTACCGGAATTTCAACGTTTTTGATCGTTCCCAGCAAATCTGTAAATTGCAAGCGGATAAATCGAACATTTTCTTCTTTGGCGATGCGTAGAATGTCCTCTCTGGTATAACTCACTTTATCCTCTCCTTTTTAAATAAAAAACTAGACTCCATGAAGAATGACAGCATGGCAATCCTTATTTATTAAAAAACCGGGATAATTCCCCTTGAATCAATGAAACCTGACCCGGTCTTTTAGCGGTAATCAATTCCTGCTTCAGCAAACGGCGCAGCTGCGACTCCGACATCTCACGGCGTCTGTTCTCCGTATCCGGCGTAATGACGGTAGCCTCTTCGGACTCTTTCGTGACCGGGTTCATGACTTGTTTAATGCCGGCAATGTTCACGCCTTTTTCAATCAAAGCCTTAATCTCTAGCAGTCGCTCCACATCATTGAAGGAAAACAGGCGTTGGTTGCCCGACGTACGGGCTGGGACAATTAAATTATGCTGCTCATAATAGCGAATTTGTCTGGCAGATAGATCCGTCAGCTTCATAACAATGCCTATCGGAAATAACGCCATATTCCTCCGAATCTCATCACCCATATCTCATCAACCTTCCAAGTGGTTATTCTGATCCTATTGTACATTTCCTGATCAGCCACGTCAACCGCATGTAAGGATAACTTACAATAGTTTACGATCTTTCATGCTTTGGAGTGCCATAAGTACCCCATATTTAACATGAGAATACGTCAAACCACCCTGCATGTAGCCGATATATGGTGAACGGATAGGCGCATCCGCGGACAATTCCAGGCTTCCTCCCTGAATGAACGTGCCTGCCGCCATGATCACCGGATGCTCATATCCCGGCATATCCCAAGGTTCGGGAACCACATGGCTGTCCACGGCAGCGGCCCGTTGAATCCCTTGAACAAAAGCGATCAGATGTTCCGCTCCGCTAAAAGATACCGCCTGGATCAAATCGGTACGCTCATCCTGCCAGCCCGGCTTGGTCGTAAATCCCACGGCTTCAAACATCGCGGCGGCATAGACGCTTCCCTTGATGGCTTGCCCGACGGTGGAAGGTGCCAGGAATAAGCCCTGATAGATTCCTCGGGTTGTTCCCAGCATAGCCCCGACTTCACGTCCGATTCCGGGAGCAGTCAGACGATACGCCGCCTGCTCGACATAGGCTGCTTTGCCGCATATGTAGCCGCCGGTTTCGGCAATGCCTCCGCCAGGATTTTTGATTAGAGAACCCGCCATCAGATCAACGCCGACCTCCGTCGGTTCCAGACGCTCCGTAAACTCACCGTAGCAGTTATCCACAAACACGATTACATCCTCGCGAATGGACCGTATACGGCTAACCATCTCGCCAATCTGGGCAACGGTAAACGAAGACCGCCAATCATATCCCCGGGAACGCTGGATACCGATAACTTTCGTTGAAGGCGCGATGGCACTCTCGACCTGCTCCCAATCAATGTCCCCTTGTTCTGTCAGCGCCACCTCACGATAGCCGATACCGAAATCGCGCAGCGATCCGGTGCCGTCCCCGGGCTCGCCAATGACTTTATGCAGCGTGTCGTAGGGACGTCCTGTAATGTAAAGCAGCTCATCCCCCGGTCTTAATACACCGAACAAGGCCGTCGAGATCGTATGGGTTCCCGAAGCAAAATGGGGCCGGACCAGGGCCGATTCGGCTCTGAATACGTCAGCGTAAACTTCATCCAGCACTTCACGGCCACGATCATTATAGGCATAGCCGGTGGAACCCGCAAAATGGAAATCACTCACCTGAAACTTCTGGAAAGCATCGATGACCTTCCACTGATTAAAATCAACAATGGTGTCAATCTCCCGTATACGCCGACTGATTTTGGACTCAATCTCACTGCTCAATTCAAGTATATCTTGCGAAAATCTTGCCATGACGAACTGCTCTCTCCTCTTGTACACATGATGTCTCACATCTTAACACATATTTTTGTTACATAGAACTCATCAACGTTTCAAAACCGCCCTGAACACGCAATATAAGCCCCTGAACAGGGGCTTATGCGCATTTAATACTTATGCTTAAGATCCATTCTGAACGTAATCATGAAGCAAATAACCCATCTTTTCATAATCCGCTTTATTGATCCGAACCTCATAGAGGATATCATTCTCGTCAAAAGACTGCTCCAGCACGTCTCCGACCCGGTATACGACCGAGTTCAAATCGCCGCGGTCGGCCGGAATCCGGAACGTGACGTTGCCTCCGGAGAGCCGGTCCTGAATCGCTTCGCGGACCGATTCCAAATCCTCATCAACGTACGCGCTGATCTTTAAGTGCCCCTCTCCCGTCGGCAGCATTTCCAGTTGGCCCGGCTCACATGCATCCTTTTTGTTAAACAGGACGATTTGAGGTTTATCGGCGGCTCCCAAATCCTGAAGAATGGACTGAACCACTGCCATCTGTTCGTCCCGCATAGGTGAAGAAGCATCCACGACATGAAGGATCAGATCGGCTTCGTTGGCTTCTTCCAGCGTCGCACGGAACGCAGCCACCAGATCATGGGGAAGATTCTGTATGAATCCTACGGTATCCGTAAGCACGACTTCTTTGCCGCTTGGCAGCTCCAGCACGCGCGAAGTGGGATCCAGCGTCGCAAACAATTGATTTTCGATGTAAACGTCCGCGGCCGTTAACCGATTCAACAAAGTCGATTTGCCGGCATTGGTGTAACCGACAAGCGCAATCTGCACGGCCCCGCTCTTCTTTCGGCGTTCCCGATGGAGCGTCCGGTGTCGGGTGACTTCATCCAGCTGCCGCTTCAGGTCGCTGATTCTGTCGCGAATATGCCTGCGGTCGGTTTCGAGCTTGCTCTCCCCCGGTCCGCGCGTCCCGATTCCCGCTCCGAGCCTGGACAGATTTTTGCCATGTCCCGATAACCTCGGGAGCAGGTACGTAAGCTGGGCCAGCTCCACCTGGATGATTCCCTCACGCGTTTTCGCCCGCTGCGCGAAAATGTCCAGAATCAATTGAGTCCGGTCGATAATCTTGACATCAAGCGATTCTTCCAGATTTCGAACCTGCGCCCCGGATAATTCCTGGTCGAATATGGCCGTGGTTGCGCCTAATCCATCAATCGCCATGCGCAGCTCTTCGACTTTCCCTTTGCCGATGAACCACTTGGAATCCGGCACTTCCCTATTTTGCGTAATAACATCCAGCACCTCTACTCCAGCGGTTTCGGCCAACTGAACCAGCTCCTGCAGCGAGTGTTCCGGATTAATTCCGGTGCGTTTAACCGCGTCCGTTACCAAACTGACCAGAACGGCTTTATCTTCGATCTCTGTCCGGGTATCATGCGTTATATTTGTCATATAGCCAACTCCTTCTAACGATACGTCTCCTAATTTAACTAACCGCTGCTGCCTGCAATAAACATTATGATCCAAAGAAAGCAGCGTTACCCATTCATTATGTTCGAAGACAAGCTTAAAATCATTGTAATTTTCCGTTTAACTTAAAGTCCTCCGGCCGCAGGGTCATAAGCTCCAGCTTGCCCGGGTTGCCCGTTACGTATTGATTCAACAGCCGAACCGATTGATTCCTTATCGATTTCTCGATCACATTCCGTACATAACGCGCGTTGCTGAAGGCGTGCAGCCCGTGTTCCTTCTCAAGCTGCAGGTGATCCTTCAGCTTGCTCAGCGACTGCGGCATCAAGATGTAGTCTCTCTCCTTCGCCATCAGCTCCGAAATCTGGATCAATTGATCCAGATTGTAGTCCGGGAAGTCCATCTGGATCGGAAAACGGGAATGCAAACCGGGATTCGTATCCATAAAAAAATCAATCTCGTCGCTGTAACCCGCCAGAATAAGAATGAACTGGTTTTTATGATCCTCCATGGCTTTGACAAGTGTATCGATCGCTTCCTTGCCAAAATCCTTCTCGCCCCCGCGCGCGAGGCTGTAGGCCTCGTCGATGAACAAAATGCCACCCAACGCCTTCTTGACCAGTTCCCTGGTCTTTTGTGCCGTGTGGCCGATATATTCGCCTACGAGGTCCGCCCGCTCCACTTCGACCAGGTGGCCCTTATTCAGCACGCCCATCTTCTGAAACAGCTTCGCCACGATGCGGGCGACCGTCGTTTTGCCCGTACCGGGATTTCCCTTGAAAATCATATGGTATACATGACCGCCGCTTAATAAGCCTGCTTCCGAACGCATCTGGGCTACTTGAAGCAGAGCATAGATTTCAAACACCAGGTCCTTGATCTGTTCGAGACCTACCAGCTGATCCAGCTCTTTTTGTATTTCTTGGAATAGACTGTGCTGGGAAACAGGGTTCGGCGAAGGGGCCGGTTCGCGTTCCGGAACCGCACTGCTGATGAGTGGGGGTTCCGCGCTGCGGAGCACGACATTTATCTGCCGGGATGGCCGTCCTTCAGATCGGCCGTTAGCGGCCGTTACACGCCCGTTCATTGCTCCTCACCTCTTTATCCAAAGGGCTGACTATCTATTCCAATGTATTCTATTTACAGCCTGCTTATTAGAAGTTTCGTCCTCATAGGACACCCATGGCGATCAACAGCCGATCGGCCGTCCATTTCGTATAAGCCAGCACTTCCCGGGACTTGTGCTTGGCCATGGGCAGAACGGTAGATTCCGTCAGCGACATCGAGGGTTGATCGTAGCCAAGGGCCGTTGCGACCTCCATGGCCCTCGTCCCGTGATAATCATGGGTTACAATGATAGCGGTGTTCCACCCGTGCTCCTCCATGATCGCTTGGCTGTATAGCAAATTCTCGTAAGTGCTCGTAGCTTCGTTCTCAAGGAAGATTCGTTCTTCGGGCACCCCTGCCTCGACCAGGAAGTTTCTCATCCCCTCAGCTTCGGTATAGTTATACTCCGGTTTATCCAGACCGCCTGTAACAATGAAGGTATCGAATCGACCGGCATTATATTCAACCAGCGCATGCTCAAGGCGTTCGCGAAGGCCGGGACTTGGTTGATCTCCCCACATGGAGGCGCCCAAAATGATGCCGACGTCCGCATTCTCCGCCGGTCTGCTGACGGCGCTTTCGATTTTCCAATACGCATAACCTGACCAAAAAACTCCGAGAACGACGAGCGAGAGCAGGGTGTAGATCCCTCGCCGATACCATGCTCTCTTTCTTGTGCCTGCGGTCGGCAGGCCTTTATGTATTTCCTGACGCATTATTTCTTCCTCCTGAACTCTCCGTTATGAAATAACTGGTCGCGATGCTTCAGCGACATCATAAAGTAAGGAAATTCATGTGCGTCGATGGCCCGAAGCAAGTTTCGTGCAGTCACCTTGGCAAGCCTGTAATCATCCCGGGTAATATCATTCCGGCGCAGGGCATCCTCAAGCTCATCTTCATCCAGCAAAAACACTTCGCCATTCTTGACGACCACAACGTCCAGGTATAGATCGTCAAACCATGGGACGCCCTGATCGGTTACACCTTGCTTCTTGCAAATATCGATATACCATTGAACAATATTCCGCTTGTCGTCAAACATGGCCGTAACGATGAAATGGCTGTCCTTCGGATAATACTGCAGCCATGAATAGCCTTTGTCCGCGATTCGGTAAGTATGACGGCCATATGTCTTCCACAACGGTTCTTTCAGGCCATAGATGGTATATAACGTGAGATACCCTGTAAATTGCTCACATTCCACATACCGGGAAGTGAAGTGTCGGCGGGTGATACGGCGCCAATTCGCCCGATCTCCGAATTTACGTTTCATGGAACTTTTCCTCCCCATTCGTATTCCCAGCTTACCACATTTGGGTAACACACTCAAAACAAAGAAGCCTCCGCAATCATGCGGAGGCTTCTGAATTTATTATGGGCTGTCTTGGGACTGGTCAGGCGCGTTCGCCGGATCCGACGGATCCACGATCGTTCCCGGAACCGTAGGGATATTGCCGCTATCCGTGTCGGTTCCTCCCGTGCCACCGTCACCGGTGCTCGTTCCATCTCCTGAGCCATCCGTTCCGTCGCCGGGATTCTGGCCATCCTGACCGTTCCCAGCTCCGTTTCCATTGTCAGGCGGAGTCGATCCGTTTCCGTTTCCATTCCCATGGCCTTCGCCATTGCCATTGCCCGGTTCGCCCGAACCGTTGCCATTCCCGTTACCATTTCCGTTGCCGTTCCCATTCTCATTACCCGGCATCTCGTTCCCTTCCCCGTTCTCACCTTCATCCACCGGAGGCGGTTCTTGAGTGTCTCCCGGATCCGGTTCCAGATCCTCAGGCGGCAATTCCTC
>NZ_AEXS01000183.1:0-25783 GCF_000204455.1 Paenibacillus sp. HGF5
GCCGTATATTTCGGGGGGCCATCGCTGAACATGCGCATGATGCGCAAGGGATACAACTTAAGTTATGAGGAGGTCCGCGAGGCCGTCCAATTGGCCCATGACCGCGGGAAGCGTGCCTACATTACAGTGAACAACCTGATGAATGAAGAGGACTTGGAGGAAGCGAAGCGCTACTTCGCCTTTCTGAACGAGATCGGACCGGATGCCATTATTGCGCAGGACCTGGCCGTGTTTCCCCTGATCCAAGAGATGAATTACACGAATATTCCGGTTCACTCCTCGGTCATGATGAACGTGCACAACCTGGAAATGATCGAAGCGGTCAAAGCACTGGGCGTTTCCCGCATCGTGGCTTCCCGCGAAATGGATCTGAAAACGGCAGAGGTGCTGCAGGCCAAGAGCGGGATGGAGTTCGAGTATTTTGTGCACGGCGACATGTGCACGGTTCACGGGGCCAACTGCCTCTACAGCTCGATGCTGTTCGGCAACAGCTCTAACCGCGGGCGCTGCATGAAGCCTTGCCGCTGGGATTACCGGGTGAAGAAGGATGGTTATCTCTATCCGACCGAGTATCCGCTCGCGGCGAAGGATATGTACATGTACGAGAGCATTCCTGAGTTGATCAAGTCCGGCATCACCAGCTTCAAAATTGAAGGACGCATGAGAGACACCGAGTTTTTGCTGATGGTCGTGAATTCGTACGGAGACGCCATCGATCGTTATATTGCGGATCCGCTGGGCTACAATCGCGAGGCGGGGGCGGATACGCTGCATAAACATCGCAAGCGCGATTTTACGACGGCTTATGCCTTCGGCAAGCCGGGACTGGGCTTCATTAATCGCCGCTATGAGGGAACAGGCAAGTTTTACAGTACGGGGAAGGTGTTCAGTACGCCTACCGCCGAACGCGAGACGAAGGAGGAACGGGTGCTCCAGGTGAAGGAATCGCTTCGCCATGCGAAGCGGGAACGGCAGGGCACGTCGATTCCGCAAATTACGGTTCATGTCAACACGGTGGAGCAGGCCCGTGCGGCATTAGAAGAAGGAGCAGGCGTCATTTACCTGACGGGGGACGTATTCCAGCCGGATCGTCCGTATGGCCGCGAAGACATCGAAGCCTTGACGGCGGATAAAGGGGACGCGGAGATTGTCCTTGGCATGCCCCGCATGATGAATGAGCTTCAGATGGAGCAGTACCATCAGTTTCTCAGCGCAGGCAAGGAGTTTAACCATTATGGTCTGGACGGCCTGCTTGCGACCAACATCGGTGCCATGCACAAGTTTCAATCCATCGGGCTGCCGCTGATCGCCGATTTCAGCCTGAACATCTACAACCATATGGCGGCTTCGTTTTATCAGGAACATTTTGGCATATCCCGAATCAATCCGTCCCTTGAGCTTCAGCTCCATGATTTGACGAAACTGCTGCGCCATCCGGAGGTTCCCCTTGAGATCATCGTTCACGGATCGCCAATCGTCATGTATCTGGAGCATGATTTATACGCCAATGCCGCAGAGTTCGAGCCCATAGCGGAAGAGGACAACCGTTTCGTGGATAACCGCCATCTCGTGCTGCTTACGGATAAAGGGGAGAACCCCGTTTACCGGGACGCCGCAGGGCGCAACCACCTGGCGCTGGCGAAGGAGCTGTGCTACATGCCGATCCTGAAGGAGCTGTACGAAGCCGGCGTCCATCATTTCCGCATCGAAGGAAAAACGTATACGACCGAGCAGCTTCGCAGCCTGGTGCGGTTATATCGTCATGCTGCGCTGAACCTGGATGCATGCGGCAGGCTGTATCAAAGCATGGCACCGGTATACGCCGGGTTCACGCTCGGTTCGCTCCAATTCGGCCATTCCCTGGAACTGGAGCTGACGGAAGCATGAGATCCCTCAGAGACGGGGCAGGAAGATGATCCGATGCGAGGCACCGTTTTCCTCAGTCTCTTTCACGGAACATGGAAAAACGGAAATAATCGAAAGAGGGGGAGCATCTATGAAACATGAAGGCCATACGCATATCGGTCCGGAAGCCGTCGCTGCCAAGCGCCGGCGGTACGGCTATCCTTGCACGGCGCATTTCTACAGCGAACCGCCCCAGATCGTCGGCGGCAAGATGCATACGCTTTACGGCCATGACGGCAAAGCTTATGTCGACTTCTTCACGGGCGTGTCGGTCGTTGCCTGCGGCCATTGCAATGAAGCCATTACGGCTAGAACGATCGAACAGCTGCAGACGCTGCAGCATACGTCAACCATTTACCTTACCCAGCCGATGGTGGACCTGGCGGAGCGGTTGGCGAACGGCGTTTTGCCCGGCAACTTAAAGCGAACGTTCTTTGTGAACAGCGGCTCCGAGGCGAATGAAGGCGCGCTGCTCGCCGCGCGTCTGCACACGAAACGCCGCAGCTTCCTGGCGCTGGAATACGGCCTTCATGGGCGCACCTTCCTGACCATGAACGTGACCGGCATCCCGATGTGGCGCGCCGACGATTTCCTGGATGAAGACGTGGCTGCGTTTATTCCGCGACCTTATGATCCTGGCATGGATCAGGATGCCGCTGCCCGCCGCTCCCTGGATGCCTTGGCGAGCGTGCTCGCTGCGAAGGGAGACAGCTTTGCTGCCATGATCGTAGAGCCGATCCAAGGCAACGGGGGAATGATCGCGCCGCCGGATTGGTATTTCCGCGAGCTGAAGGCGATGCTGGAGGAGCACGGAATTCTCCTGATTGCCGACGAAATCCAGACAGGCTGCGGCCGCACCGGACGCATGTTCGCAATCGAGCATTACGGCATCGTGCCCGATATTCTCACCATGGCGAAGGCCTTGGGCAATGGCGTGCCGATCGGCGCGTTCTGCACGACGGATGAGATCGCCGCCAGTCTGAATCGTCCCTCCGCCTCGACCTTTGGCGGCAATCCGGTATCATCCGCTACGGCGCTTGCCGTATTGGATTACATCGAGCAGGAAGGCTTGGTCGAACGTTCTCTGCGCATTGGCGGGCGGCTCATCGAAGGCTTGAGGGAGCTGCAGGGCCGGTACGAGCTTATCGCTGATGTCCGAGGCAAAGGGTTTATGGCCGGAGCCGAAATCCGGGGTGCGACCGACGAGGAGAGCGCAGCATGGACGGATATCATTCTGGAGCGCATGAAGGATGAAGGCTTTATTATCGGCAAAAATGGGGTGGGCCGAAACGTGCTGGCCTTTCAGCCGGCCATGATCATCCCGGAGGAAGAGATCGAGGCGATGCTCCGTGCCTTGGATAAGGTGCTGGCAGGGTTGTCCCAAACATAAAACGAATGAGGTTGGATCCGGATGCAGATGATGTATAAAGTCGTTCATAAGACCAAAATGTTCGGAGAACTGGTGATGTTCTCCCACACGCTGTTCTCGCTGCCCTTTGCGATCATCTCCATGGTCTGGGCCGCCGGCGGCGTGCCGTCATGGCATGTCATGCTGTGGTCGTTGATTGCGCTGGTGGCCGCCCGCAACGGGGCCAATGCCTTCAATCGCGTCGTCGATTTGAAGTTCGACGCGGCCAACCCGAGAACGGCGGACCGCCATATGCCAAGAAAGCTTCTGCTGCCTCGTGAGGTGTACGTATTTGTGGTCGTTAACTTTGCCATCTTTATTCTCGCGGCAGGCATGCTGAATCCGCTCTGCTTGGGGCTATCACCGGCAGCGATCGTGCTGATCTGCACGTACTCGTACACCAAGCGCTTCACCTGGCTGTGCCACCTGTACCTGGGCTTCACGATCGCTTCGGCTCCGATCGGGGCATGGTTTGCCGTAACGGGGCAATTCGCTTTCATTCCGTTCATCATCGGTACCGTCGTCATGCTATGGATTGCAGGCTTTGATATCATCTACGCCACGCAGGATATCGAATTCGATCGCAGGACCGGCTTGTGGAGCATTCCCCGGGCGTTTGGATTAGAAGGCGGGCTGCTTATTTCCAGAGTGCTGCACGGGATTATGGTCATGCTGCTGCTTTCCCTTTACTTTATCCAAGGGTTGGGCTGGCTCTACTTGACGGGAATTGCCGTCTCGGTGCTGCTGCTGGCCGTGGAGCACCGCATCATCAAGCCTTCCAGCCGCAGGCGGATGCAGCTTGCCTCCTACAATCTGAATCAGGTGATTAGTCTGACGATTCTGCTGTTTACTTTGGCGGATCAGTTTTTGCTCGGATAAAAAAACTCCCTTCGACTGCCGGCCCGCATACTCGGGCTCGATGGCATTCAAAGGGAGTTTCGTGTTTATTGCCCGGCTTTCAAGATCGCAAAGCCGTAAGCAGGCAGCTTCACGGTCAGCTGGCCTTGCTTCGCGCTGAGGCCTTCGCCGTTCCACAGGTTCGTCCACTGGCGGTCCAGCACAGGGAGGGTCATTGTGTTGCCCGCTTTGTCGTTGTTGACGGCAATAAGGATCGTTTCATTGTCGTCCTCGCGCAGGTAAGCGATTTTGCCCCCGTTCTTCTCGGCCTTCAAAAATTTGAAGGTTCCCGTGCGAAGAGCGGAATGCTCTTTGCGGAGCTTAATGAGCGTTTGGTAGAAATGGAAGAGGTCTTTGTCGTGTTTCGACTCGTCCCATTCCATGCATTTGCGGCAGCCCGGATCGTGCCCGCCGTCCATGCCGATTTCGTCGCCGTAATAGATGCAAGGCGTGCCGAAGTACGTGAATTGGAACATGGCGGCCAGCTTCATCAGGCGTTTGTCGCCGTTCGCCTGCGTTAACAGTCTTGCGGTGTCATGGCTGTCCAGCAGGTTGAACATCACTTCGCTGGCCTGTCTTGGATAGCCGGCAAGCTGCTTGCCGAGCATGAACGAGAACTTCTCGGCATCGGCGGTACGGTTGATGAAGAAATCCAGTACGGCATTGGTGAACGGGTAGTTCATGACGGCGTCGAACTGGTCGCCTTCCAGCCAGATGGAGGATTCATGCCACACTTCGCCAAGGATGTAAGCATCCGGGTTGGCTTTTTTTACGACTTGACGGAATTCGCGCCAGAAGCTGTGTCCCACCTCGTTGGCCACATCCAGGCGCCAGCCGTCGATGCCCGTTTCCTTGATCCAGAACTCCGCAGCCTTAAGCAGATAAGCCCGGACTTCCGGATTCTCCGTATTCAGCTTCGGCATCAGCGGCTCGAACGCAAACGTATCGTAAGTCGGAATGCCGTCCACTACTTCCAGCGGCAAGGAGCGAACGTAGAACCAATCCTTGTATTTGGAGTTCAAACCGTTCTTCTGAACGTCGACGAACGGAGCAAACGTTCTGCCGGAATGATTGAAGACCGCATCCAGCAGAACGCGGATTCCGCGCGCATGGCACAGATCGACGAGTTTCTTCAGCGTGTCCTTGTCGCCGAACTGCGGATCGATTTCCATATAGTCTTCGGTATCGTATTTATGGTTTGTCGTTGCCGTGAACAGCGGCGTGAAATAAATCGCGTTGACGCCGAGCTCGCTTAAATGGTCGAGATGGTCGATAACCCCTTGCAGGTCACCGCCGAAGAAGTTCTTCGGCGTCGGTTCGGCACTGCCCCAAGGCAAAGCGCCTTCCGGGTCATTGCTCGTATCCCCGTTCGCGAAGCGTTCCGGGAAGATTTGATAGAAAATCGCGTCTTTGACCCACGCTGGCGGATGGAAAACGTCATCCGGATTGATGAACGGGTATTCGAACAGGCGGTCCGGATTGGCCGGCGGCTCCGTCAGGAAATCATATTCGGTCATCCAGCGCTTCTCGTCGCCCTGCTGCAGCAGGAAGCCGTATTTCAAGCGGCGGTATGGAGGAGTTGCCTCACACTCCCAATAGTCGAACATTTCATCCGAGGACAGCTTGGTCATCGGAATGTATTCCATGGTTTGATCCCACAAGTACTTGTCGCCTGCGAGGGCGTACACTTCGGTAATGTCGTTCTTTTTGGTGCGGATTCTGAGATGGATGGTCGTGCCGTTATAAGCGTAGGACCAGTTTTTGCGCGGACGGTGATAGATGGCTTCCAGAAACATCGATAATTCCTCCTTAAATAGTGAAATTAAAAAAAGGCACAGCCAGGACTATGAATAGCCGAGGTTGTACCTTTGTAAGATAACATTGCCTTTAGATTATGAGGTTTGAATCGGGTTGCTTATGAATTCATTAGCTGATTAAAAATATACCACGCGCTTTGAGCGTATTCAAGCCCTAAGTACAAGTGGCTGATCTCTATGCTGCATCGAAGCCGGAACGACGCAGGTTCTTTAGCGAGATCTTGCCGGGAGGGGCAGTCAAGAGGAAAGAGCCGGCGTTTGTTGTATAATAAAGGCATAAGGACAAGCCTGACAAGCAGATACGTTAGAGGAGGACAATATATATGCAATACGACGATCAGATGAAAAACCGGATCAAGCGGATTGAAGGACAGCTTCGCGGCATTTTGAAGATGATGGAGGAAAATAAGGACTGCAGGGAGGTCATCACGCAATTATCCGCTTCGCGTACGGCAATCGACCGGACCATTGGCGTTGTCGTAAGCTCCAATCTGGTGGACTGCGTGCGCAAGGCCGAAGCGAACGGCGAGGATACGGAGAAGCTTGTGCAGGAAGCCGTTAATTTGCTCGTAAAGAGCAGGTAGGGGATGAAGGACGGGCGTGGCAAAGGCTAGGAAGGGTATGAAATTGGTAAACGGACAAAATGGGTAAAGATAAGATGACGGCTTTACTAAAAGGAGGGTACTCAGATGTCTGTGAATGAACGAATTATACTAGCCAAGCGGCCGCAAGGCATGCCGGAGGAGTCGGATTTTACGTTTGAGGAGCAGCCTTTGCCCGTACCTCAAGCCGGAGAAGTCCTTGTGCGGACCGTGTACTTATCGGTGGACCCGTATATGAGGGGCAGAATGAGCGATGCCAAAAGTTATGCCAAGCCTTATGAGGTAGGGCAGGTTATCGCCGGAGGCGCAGTAGGGCAGGTCATGGAATCGACGGATCCGACCTACCGGGAGGGCGATTTTGTTGCAGGCACCTGGGGCTGGCAGCGCTTTGCCGCCGTTCGCACCGGGACGCTGCGCAAGGTCAATCCGGATCTGGCACCCGTCTCGACCGCGCTGGGCGTGCTGGGGATGACCGGTTTGACGGCTTATTTCGGACTCCTGGATATCGGTCAGCCGAAGGAAGGGGAGACGGTGGTTGTATCGGGCGCCGCTGGCGCCGTTGGCATGATTGTCGGGCAGATTGCCAAGATCAAGGGAGCCCGGGTGGTCGGTATTGCCGGTTCTGACGAAAAGACCGGATACCTGACCGGGAAGCTCGGCTTTGACGTTGCGATCAATTACCGGACCGAAGATGTGGCTTCGGCTTTGGCGGAAGCTTGTCCGGGCGGGGTGGACGTCTATTTTGACAATGTCGGCGGCGAGGTGTCGGATGCGGTTCTGCGCCTGATCAACAAAAATGCGCGGATCCCGATTTGCGGCCAAATCGCGCTCTATAACCTGGAGAAGCCGGATACGGGCCCAAGAATCCAGAGCCTGCTGCTGACCAATACGGCACTGATGAAGGGCTTTCTGGTCGGCGATTACGCCAGCAGGTACAATGAGGCGCTGCAGGAGCTGGCCGAATGGCTAAGGGATGGCAAGATTCAGTACACCGAGAATATCGTCGACGGCTTCGACAAGACGATTGAGGCGTTTCTGGGGCTGTTCTCCGGAGAAAATCTCGGGAAACAGCTGGTGAAGGTAAGCGAAGAACAAAGCTGATCCTGTGACATCCAACAAAATAAAAGAGTGTCGATTTCACGACTTCGCAAGTCTCCTCGGAGGGAGCTTTGCGGCCGGAAGGGCAATTGCCTCCCGGATGGCGTGATCATCGGCACTCTTCTTTTTGCGTTAAACTAAGTTTCATGACTGGTTTACGATGGAGCATGTCCGCTATATCGCCGCCTCCGGCGTCATGAACTGCTGATACTGGCGGTACATCGAAATGCGCCAATGGACAATCATGCCGTAAGCCAGCATGAAGAACAGCGCCGCGGTCTGCGGGATGGAAATATGCTGTTCAATATATCCATGGAGCAGGAGCCTGACGGCCAGCAGGCCAAGCAGAATATACACGAAGCTTTTCGATCTCTGCATGAAGATCTGGCCGTCGACCTTCTCGAATTTGGTGCTGCGGATCAATGGGTACGAGAAGATGAACCAGCCTACCAAAAAGGCGATCCCTGCCCACCATAAAGGGATGCGTACCTGCGGCTCAACGAACATCAGAAATCCGGTGCTCATCGCTACGGGAGGGATGATAATCTTCTTGACGGTTACGGGACGGTTGCTCGCCTTCATTCGAATGAAAATAACGGCCAGCGCCATAACCAGCATCGCGATCGTAGAGCCTATCTGAAGAATTGGGGAATCGAAATTAACCACAATTCAGACCTCTTTCCATAAATAAAATGACATCACAATGTGCTGCCTTATGATTATAGCACATTCTGATGTCAGGCAAAATCAGGCAGGCGCAGGAGGTACGGCCCTTCTAGCGCCGTCCGTCTTGAAGATGGAGCCCGGTGACGAAACTCCGGATCATGAAATCCAGGCTGTCGTCAACACTCAGATCCATGGCGAATTGGCCCGCGCGTTCCAGGGAAGAGAAGCCGTGGCATAGGCTGCGAAGGGTCCGTACGGCATGCAACGCTTCCGCCTCGCTGAGCTGGTAAGGGGCCAGGATTTGAAGCAGCAGCTCGACAATCTGATTCCCTACTTGCTGCGTCTCCTGCTCTTCGGGACGGACCGGCTGCAATGCGGCTTCGTACAATCCGGGGTGTGTTCGAGCAAAGTCGACATAAGTAAGGCACACAAGGCGCAGGGCATCCTCGCCCGACCGGCCGGCGACAGCCTTAAGCAGTTGGTCATGGAGCGTCTGGAGACCATGCCGCATCAGGGCGGCATGCAGACCGGAAAGCCCGTCTACGTGGTTATACAGGGAAGGGGAGCGAACGCCCAGCTTGGCTGCAAGCGCAGCCAGGGTCACCGCGTGAAGTCCCTCCCGATCCGCTAATTCGGCAGCGGTTTGAAGCAGTTGAAGTCGATCGATGCCGGGTCTTGGACTCATCGTGCATTCCTCCTGAACGTTGATTCGGCTTCCGCAACGGCCTGCTGCATGGCACCCGCCGGATTTCTCAGCATCCGTCCATGGCCGACAGCCAGAACGGCGGGCTTGAGCGCGGTAAGCATTCCGGCGCTTTCCAAGGCCTGCTCCTTGCTCCAGGTGGCCATGGCAGGGAACGGAAACCATGGTTTGAGGACGCCCGATACGGCCAATCCGCCCCGCGTCTGCCAAGCATCGCCGGCAATCAGGATGCCGCTGCGCTCATCGAGGAAGGCCATATGTCCGGGCGTGTGGCCTGGAGTCGAGATGGCCTTGAGGGAACCAATGGAGTCCCCGTCCTCCAGGAGAACGTCCGGAACGGTGGTAATGTTCTTCGGGATATCCCCGCGTATCGGCGTTTGCGGCTCTCCGGGCTGGAGCTCGGCATTCCCTTTCAGCAGCAGCGCATCGCGCCGCGAGACGCAGACCGAGGCATTCGGAAGCTCCTTCTTTAACCCGTCGAGCGCACCGACATGGTCGCCGTGAGCATGGGTCAACACGATCCGTTTAATGGGTTTTCCGATATCGGCTGCAGCCTGCAGGATTCCCTTTTGGGAAAATGACATCCCTGCATCGATGAGGGTAAACCCGTCGCTTTCTTCTACAAGGTAAACATTGATCGGAAAAAGGCGAGGAAGAAAAGAAATTTGAGTCACCTGTTCAATCGTCGTTCTTAACATAAAGCCGTACCCCTTTCGCTTAAAACTAATATTATTAGTATAATAACTAATGATATTAGTTTTAGCAAGCCTGATTTTAACATTTTCATGAATAGACCCTTTGAACCACTAAAATTTTTATATATTTACCAAATTTTGAGTGCAATATTCGCCAATTTGCGTTACCATAAAGATAGATATACGGAAAAATTTGTAGGTTATTTAGTTGAAGGGTGAGGGGCGGACGATATGGATATGTTCAAACGCATCGTACTTCTGATGGTGATGTATGCCTTCTCCGCAGTGCTGCTATACGTAGCCAGCCAGCACACGCCATATCTGCTTCCGGTCATCTGGATCTCCGCTCTGATGCTGTTGCTATGCGGCATCGGTTATCTGGGATACCATTATTTCTTTAAAGGACGCAGAAGACGAAGTTAATCGGAAGTACATACAAGTCTGCCTTGCCGGGGCGGGCTTTTTTTGTGCGAAAATAAAAAACCGTTTGAATGGCTTCGCAGTCTTTATATAGAGTGAAGTTAACAGCGAGGCAGGTCGAACGAGGGGAAGGTATATCGGATGTTGGAAACTAAAGAGCTGGCGGCTGCGGCATGCAGGGGAGACGAGGAAGCGTTCTATGCACTCGTCACCGAGCATCGGAGGCGTCTATACGGAATTGCGTACAGTTATCTGCATAACGAGAGCGACGCTTTGGAGGCACTGCAGGAGACGGTATGCCGGGCGTGGATGAAATGCCGGAAGCTGAAGCATCCGGAGGCGTTCGTCCCTTGGCTCATTCGGATATTGATTAACTGCTGCGTGGATGAACAGAAACGGAAAAAGCGCATGGTTCCCGTAGAAGAAGTGTGCAGCCGGGAGACGGCTGCGGAAATGGTCAGCGACAGCAAGCTGGATTTGGAGCGTGCGCTCAGCCGCATGAAGCCCAAATATCGCCATGTGCTGATCCTGAAATATTACCAGGACATGACGATCAGCGATATCGCGCATATTCTCGATGTACCGGAGGGAACGGTCAAAACCCGGCTGCATCAAGGACTGAAGCTGCTTCGGCAAAAAATCGAGCCAGGAGGTGCCGTATTCCATGTATGAGAAGGAAGAGCGGATGCTGAACGAGATGAATAGGGATGCGGAGATCTACACGGCGGTTGTGTCCGATGAAGCATTGGATGCGGCTGTTCGAAGCGGAATGCGGAGAGGACGGCGCATGCAGCGGAGCCGGACGCGGATGGCTGCCTTTTCTGCCGTGATCGCAACCGTAGCTGCCGCACTGCTGTTCGTGGTATGGGGCGGGGATGGAGGCATCGTGGAGCCGAAGGAGCAAATGGCCGCGCAAGGGCCGTACCCGCCATTGACCGGGTTTGATCTCGGAGAAGATATTACGCTGAATACGGCTAACCAACACGGCATGATCCAGCCGGTGAATCAATCGGTGACCCGGGGGGATTATACGGTAACGCTGAACGGGATCCTTGTAGGCTCCCAGCAGATGGAGGTGTTTTATACGATCCAAAACGATGCGGGGTATCACGCAGACCTAAAGCGGGTCGAGATGAAGCGTAAGGGCTCCGGCCAGTCGCTGCCATACAGCATCGGGTCGTCGGGTGGAAGCCAGATTAAGCCCGGGCAAACGTTCCGTTCCCGATCGGACATTCATATGGGCGAGAACCAATCCGTGCCTGAAGAAATGACGTTATCTTTTAGCATCGCCCCCTATACAACGAATACGGTGCATCAATCCTCGGCAGAGGGCGAGCAGGTTCTGGATATCGACATATCCGTTGATATGGAGACCGTCCAGAAGTTTATCCGCACGATTCCGCTCAACAAAATGCTGCAGATTGAGAGTCAAAGGTTCTATTTGAAGGAAGCCGTGTTATCCCCTGCCGGAATCGTCCTGAAAGCGAACATCCCTTCCAGCAATACGATGAAGGTATCCGGTTTATGGGACGTGTATTTGGAAACCGTGGTTAACGGCGAGCAGATCCGATTGAACAGCGATTCCGCATTTTTGCCCGGTGCGGGGGGAGGGGACATGACGTATTTCTTCGACAGCAATATACTGGAGAATCCGGAGTCGATCACGCTGAAAGCGAGCGGATTCCAAGCGGTGGACCCCTCCGAGATGTCACTTGTGATCGATACGGATAAGAAGGAGATTCTCCGTGCACCGGACGGCGATCTTCGATTCGGAGCATACACGGGACATACGCTGACAGTGGAATACGAGGAGCGGGCTGACCGGCATATGGGCAGCGTATCGATTGAGCCGGAGTTCGTGGACGGGGAAGGGAAGAAGCATACGATCAACGAGGACGCAGGGGGGCTCAGTTCCTCGTCCCGATCCTCTTCGGATACCGGGATAAGCCTCATCACGCAGTATATCCACCTTAAACCCGGGGATTACCCGCAGCCGCTCACGTTTACGTTAAGCAGCTACCCTGGCGTCATGGAGCAGACATTCGAGGTGCCGATTCGATGAGATTAGAGATGCTGAAAGCTCATCAGAATGACCAATGCGCCGAACGCCATGGTTACTCTACCCATAAGTTTTAAGTACCATATTCTCAGATCGCTGGGTTCCGTGTCATCTCTCGTTCTTCTGAACCACCAAGAGTACGGATTGCGGATGGCGTGTATGCCGATTCCCATGAGCGCAAGACCCATGAGCAGTACAGAAATGAAATTGAACATGGGTGAATCAGCTCCTTTCTTAAGTGTTACTACGTAGGGTTTAAACAGTAAGTTCCGTTGCATGAAAAACAGGATGGTCCGGAATATAGGACACAAAAAAAGGAACCGCCCCCGATCAAGAAGGCCGGGGAGGTTCCTTTTTTCTCATTTATTTAAATCCTGGATCATAGGCCGATGACGCTATTCCCTGCGTTCGGTGGGGGAGCTTCCTGCCGGTCCTTTAGCATCCAGCAGCTCGATCAGAGCTTTGGGCACTCCGTTGAGGATCAGCCATTGGCGAAGCGTTTCGATGGCACGGATATGGCCGTTGCCTTCATCCCGCCAGGTCAGCAGCTCGACGACCTTAATGACGAGGAGCATCAGCTCCATTTTGTCATGCTCGGTTTGGTCTGCGCGGACTTTTTGGAATACGGCTTCTTTCTCCCAATCAAGCAATATCTCTTCCCCAATGGTCGGTCGCATGAGTGAATAGCTGTAATCGCACTGCGGGCAGTGAACCGTGGCGAACTGTTCGGATGTGAACGTAACCCCGATTTCCGTTTGACACTGGCGGCAGTGGAATTGGACTTGAATTGCCGAGTTCGTTTCCATGTCTATGTTGCCTCCTTCGAAGAGAAAGGTATCTACTTTTACCCAATAGTCGGTAACTGTGACCCATCTTCCCTTGAGGAGCTGTTTGAAACATGAAAAAGAATCACCCTCACTAGGCGATTCTTTAAGGAGAAAAGTCAGCGTTTCCTTCTACTCTGCGAGATCTTTACATGGGTGAACACATTATAGAGGAAAGCGAGAACGCCCAGCGTTACAAGAACGCCTCCCACGGCAACGACCGGCTCTACCGATTCGATGCCGCTCATCAGCAGGGCAAGACCGATCATCATGACGGGCAGACCGATATTGTGCAGCCAGAAATGCACTTTGCCGGCAGTGGACTCCCCGGCAGCCGGGAACAGAACATAAATAACGCCTGCAAGAGCCAGGGACGCCCAGCCCAGAAGATTGACGTGTGCGTGTACCGAGGCGTAATCGTAGCTGTGGGTGATCGACATGTACATGCCGAGCAGCACACCGAGCACGAAGTAAACAGCAGCGATTTTGATTAATTTAATCCCCATAAAACCCCTCCTTTATGGATTACTAATATGATATATGTCACCTGGGGCGAAGTAGACCTAGACGGAGGAGGATTTAATTAAAGAAGATGCAAAAAAAGAAACCGCGAATTTCCCTTGCCGGGAATTCACGGTTATTTCGTAAGCTTTCATGATATCCGCAATCTATTCAAGCTCCAGCACGTCATAGATCAGCCATTTGCCTTCGGTTTTCTTGAGCCAATAGAGCGACGTCGAATAGATCGTTTCGCCGTCCGCATCATCGCTTTCTTCGGCATAAACGACGGCGTCATCTCCTTGGAAGAAGACCGTCCGGAGATCCTCTGATTTGAGATTGAAATTCACCTCATCGAAGATACCTTCCTCAATGCTGGTTTGGAACATCTCGTGGAAGACCGAGTCCGGGTGAATGACGGACATGAGCAGCGGGCCATTCTCCTCATTGAAGCCCTTGTACTGAATGTCGATGGACTCCACGATGGCTTTCTGCTCTGCTTCCGGCACTACGGGACGAGCTTCAAGCAGTTTGTCTCCGAGGAAATATTCTGTCTCGTACAGGTTCAAATCATAGATTTTCCATGCGCCCGACGCATCCTTCTTCAGGAGATTCTCGTAATGGAGCGTAACATCCCATGCAAACGGCCCGCCGATGCGGTCTAGGCTCACACTGGTGTAGGCATGGATCGACGTTCCGGCTACCGCTACATCCCATACGTCCGCGGATACATGATTGTCGTTCTTGAATTGATCCTGATAGTTTTGCTTAACCTCCGCAAGAACGGGAGATTCGGGGTGGAATACGCTCATAACTTCGTCCAGATTCTTGGCGCTTCCAGCCTCTTCAATGATGTGGTAAAGCTTCTTCACCTCGTCTTCGGCTTTGGCCGTCGCACCCTCGCGGTCAATCTTGACGGTACGCGCCTTGGAATCCCACTTTACCGGGAGTCCGGTGGCTTCAGCCACAAAACGAAGGGGAACCAGCGTGTTGCCGCCTTGAGTGAAAGGAGCGATCTGCAGCGTGGTTTTTGCGCCATTGACATAGGCGGTTTTCTGCCCGATCGTCATCTGCAGCTTCTGATCGAGATATGTACCCGTCACCTGCTTGTTCGCGCCGTTCCAATGGACCTTATAATCCAGGGCTTGGAACAAAGGGCGGAATTGAACGAAGGTGACTCCGTTCTTCATGATCGGCGCCGCTGCAAATTGAATTTCCTGGTTATCGAGATAGACCCGGATTTTCCCTTGATCCTTAGCCGGAGCGGCTTGGGCCGCGCTTGCGAACAAGAACAGGAAAGCGATAGCCAGTAGGCTGAATTTTTTCTTCAATGTGCTGTCATCTCCTTCAACGAATGATAGAATAGAGAGGTAATTGTGGTAATCGTACATGATAAAACCAATGGTAGCAATACATTTCTTTGCGTGCAGTAATTGGTAGCGACAGCGCGGTGACGGCTTGCCGGAACGACTTGAAAAAAGGCGGTAGGCATGGGGCTCCGATGGGTAATACATAGTAAGATTCAGGCCGGGCCACCGGATCATTCATTAGACAAAGGAGTGGATCACATGACAGCAGGACAGGAACTGATATTTTACATAGGAACCTATGGTTCGGAAGAAGAGAATCGCATTCATTGGGGGGCGATGGATCGGGCTACCGGCGAGCTGCGCCTGTTAGGCGGTACGGCAGGCATCGAGAACCCGACCTATCTGGATTTCGATGACTCGATTTCCGTATTGTATGCAGCAAGCGAGAAGGGCGAAAGCGATGTGTCGGCTTATTCGGCCAATCTGGTCACCGGCGAATTGACGCTGCTGAATGTTCAGTCTACCGGCTCGTCCGGCGCTTGTCATGTATCCCGCACAACGGACGGGAAGCATCTGCTCACGACAGGGTACGGCGATGGACAGATTTCGGTGCTGGCATTGAAGCAGGACGGACGGGTCGGCGAGCTGGCCTCCAAGATCAAGCACAGCGGACGCGGCCTTCGCGATGACCGTCAATCGGAGGCGCATCCCCATTCGATATTCCAAGACCCGGTCAACAAGTATATCCTGGTCAGTGACCTGGGTATGGATGACGTGATTGTGTACCGGCTGGAAGACGGGAAGCTGGTGACCCACCGCGAGATCAGCCTGCCGCCAGGCTCCGGCCCGAGGCATGTGGCTTTTCATCCGTCAGGCAAGTGGGTATACGGCACGAACGAGCTGAACAGCACGGTAACGGCATACGCGAACGACACAACGTTCGGGGATCTGAAAATATTGCAGCATATCTCGACCTTGCCAGAGGACGTCGTGATGGATAGCAATACATCGGCCCATCTGTTGGTATCTCCTTGCGGCCGTTACCTGTATGCCTCAAATCGGGGACATGACAGCATCGTCCAATATGTAATCGACCAGGAAGCCGGTACGCTCCGTGCCGTCAACTGGGTGTCTTCCGGCGGCAAAACGCCGCGCCACTTCAATATACTGCCGGATGGCTTCCTGCTTACGGCGAATCAGGATAACGGATTGATCGCAAGCTTCCGGATCGACCCGGATACGGGAAATCTGGTCTCTACGGGCTATACGTTGGAAGTCACGCGCCCGGTGTGCATTTGTCCCGTGGAGAAGGCCAAAGCAAACAAACGTTAACTTATATGAAAGAAGAAGCAGCTTGAAGACCCGGGAAGGGAATCAAGCTGCTTCTTTTATTCGCGTCTCCTTGCCCACAGCGACGGACAAGGAACAAGGCGTCGAAAATTCTGTCTTCGTGTGTTTCAGCTAATGAAAGATTAACTGAATGAATCCTTAATGAGCAAAAATATGATTGCCGATCTGCAGCACTTGCGGCCTGGACCAGATCCAGTCGCTGGTTGCGGTTTTAGGGTTGAAATAATACAGGGATTCGTAAGTCGGATCCCAGCCGCGAACGGCATCCAATGCGGCAAGATAGGCGGAACGGTTCGGCGTCAGCCAGTACTGTCCGTCATCCACGGCCGTAAAAGCCCCTTTTTGAAAGACGACGCCCCGAATGTCATTCGGAAATTCGCTGGATTGAATGCGGTTCATGACAACGGCCCCGACCGCAACCTGCCCTTTGTACGGCTCACCGCGGGCTTCGCTGTAAATGACTTTGGCCATGACGTCCATTTCGGATTGATTCAACGTATATTTTTTCAGCTGTCTCCAGGTTTGCGCACCGGTAATTCCATCGGCTGGCACGCCGTATTCTTTTTGAAAACGGCTAACGGCTGCTTTCGTGTTTGCGCCATATTTGCCATCCAGCGGCTGCGTATAGAAGTCCAGCGTTTTCAGGCGATATTGAAGGTCCCAGACATCCCCGTTTTCACTGCCGGGCTTTAACAGCGGAGCGGCCTCCGTCGTTTGGGCGAATGTCGGCAGGATCAGAAGAACACTAAGGAAAAAAGCAGATATGATTTTCCGTATTGGCTTTCTTATCGTGATCAACTCCTTTGGGGTAGAATTATAAGGTTGGAAACGGGTTCATACAACCATCAGTAAATGGAAATCCGCGCCGTGACTGCGTTTGTTGTACCAAAAATGGTTCTATGGTCCGAATGGTCCTAAACTTGAAATTTTTTGAAAAAAAGGTTTGACAGCAGAAGGGGGACTTATTACAATAGCAACATAACATACTAAACAGGTAGGAATTATAATATATTGTTCTCACCGTATCGACGGAGGAACGCTCGAAGAATAAGGGCAGGCACGGTTGCAAACCGGCTTGACTCTGTTCCGATGAGCCTTCCTCCGTCTTTTTTTGCCATGAGGCCTGTTTAGTAGAGAAGAATAGGGGGAGTGATCCATATGAAAAAGGTGTTGAAGCAAGGGGTTCTCATCGGATTAACAGTCATGCTGACGGCGGCGCTGACGGCTTGCGGCTCACAGAAAACAGAAACGGCCGCAACCGCCGGGGATGCAACGCCTGCTTCGGGTTCAAGCAAGCCGAGCGTGGAACTGCTTAATGTTTCTTACGATCCGACCCGGGAGTTATACGATCAGTACAACAATGCATTCGCGGCGCATTGGGAGAAGGAACAAGGCCAGAAGGTGACGTTTAAGCAATCGCACGGGGGTTCGGGCAAGCAAAGCCGTTCGGTTATCGACGGTTTGGAGGCGGATGTGGTGACACTGGCCCTCGGATACGATATTGATGCGATCCGTCAGGCCGGATTGATCAATGAAGGCTGGGAGAGCAAGTTTGAGCATAACAGCGCGCCTTACACCTCGACCATCGTTTTCCTCGTCCGCAAAGGGAACCCGAAAGGCATCCAGGATTGGCCGGATCTGGTCAAGGATGGCGTGGAGGTCATCACGCCGAACCCGCAAACCTCCGGCGGTGCACGATGGAACTACCTGGCGGCATGGGGTTATGCGCTCAAGGTTAACAACAACGACGAAGCGAAGGCACAGGAATTCGTGAAAGAGCTGTTCACCCACGTGCCTGTGCTGGACAGCGGCGCACGGGGAGCGACAACCACCTTTGTGGAACGCGGAATCGGAGACGTGCTGCTGGCTTGGGAGAATGAAGCCTATCTCTCGATTAACGAGCTGGGACCGGATAAATTCGAAATCGTGAACCCGTCCGTCAGCATTTTGGCAGAACCGCCGGTTGCCGTCGTGGATAAGAACGTTGACAAGCGCGGCACCCGGGAGGTGGCCGAAGCCTATCTGGAATACCTATACAGCGAAGAGGGGCAGACGATTGCGGCGGAGAACTACTACCGTCCGACGCTTGCCAGCGTAGCCGACAAATACAAGGAGAAATTCCCGGCCATCGAATTGTTTACGCTCAAGGACGTGTTTGGAACATGGGAAGAGACGCAAACCAAGCATTTTAATGACGGCGGCATCTTTAATCAGATTTACGTGCCAGGCAGCTGATCGGCATAACCGCCGAAGGCAGGAAAGGATGAGTGGATATGACTGTACTCCCCGTACGGAAGCAAGGCAGAAATCATCGCAGGGTACTCCCGGGTTTTGGGGTCGGCATGGGGCTGACTGTCCTTTATATGAGTTTGGTTGTGCTCGTGCCGCTGTCGGCACTGCTTCTTAACCAAACCGGATTGACCTGGGAGAAGTTCTGGTCGGTTGCAACCGATCCGAGGGTGCTGGCATCCTACCGGGTCAGTCTGACGACGGCGGCGCTGGCCGCATTGGCGGATACGATACTGGGGCTGCTGTTGGCCTGGGTGCTGGTGCGGTATGATTTTCCGGGCAAAAAATGGTGGGATGCCCTGATCGACCTGCCCTTCGCCCTGCCAACGGCCGTGGCAGGGGTGGCATTAACCGCTATCTATTCCGCGAATGGCTGGATCGGATCACTGCTGGAGCCGCTTGGGATCAAGGCGGCGTTCTCTTCCTTGGGCATCACGCTGGCCCTGATGTTCATCGGCATACCGTTCGTCGTGCGGACGGTACAGCCGGTGCTGGAGGACGCGGAGCGGGACACGGAAGAGGCGGCAGCCACGCTAGGAGCTGGCCGGTGGCGCACGTTTTGCACCATCATTCTGCCGACTCTGATTCCGCCGCTGCTGACCGGGTTTGCGCTCGCTTTTGCCCGGGGGATCGGAGAATACGGCTCCGTTGTCTTCATATCGGGAAATATGCCGATGAAGACGGAGATTGCGCCGCTGTTGATCATGACGAAGCTGGAGCAGTTTGATTATGCCGGCGCTACGGCGGTTGCCTTGATTCTGCTGCTCATCTCTTTCGCGCTGCTGCTCGGCATCAATCTATTACAACACTGGACGCGGAAAACCGCGCGCTAGGGAGGGGGATTATATGGCTGGAACTATACCCGCTGCCGTTCCGGCAGGGAAACGAGGCACATCGCCCTCTCCGGCTGCAGCGGAGAAAACCTGGGTGAAATGGACCTTCATTAGTTTGGCTGGCCTTGTGCTTCTGTGGCTTATTGTGCTGCCGCTCGTTACGGTGCTGTCCGAAGCGCTTAAGAAGGGATGGGAGGTTTATATCGCAGCCTTGTCCGATCCCGATGCCTTGTCCGCGCTGCGGTTGACCTTACTGGTGGCGGCGATTGCGGTACCGCTGAATTCGATATTCGGCGTCATCGCGGCTTGGACCATAACGAAGTTCCGCTTTAAAGGCAAAAATCTGCTGATTACGCTGCTGGATTTACCGTTCGCGGTATCGCCGGTTATCGGAGGCCTCATCTTCGTGCTTATTTTCGGCCGTCAGGGTTGGTTTGGCCCTTGGCTCGAAAGCCATGATATCAAGATCATATTTGCCGTGCCCGGCATCGTTCTGGCTACGTTATTCGTCACGTTTCCTTTTGTGGCCAAGGAGCTGATTCCGCTGATGGAGGACCAAGGGACGAAGGAAGAGGAGGCGGCTGTAACGCTCGGCGCCAAGGGCTGGCAAATCTTCTGGCGGGTCACCCTGCCCAATATCAAATGGGGACTGCTGTACGGCATCATTCTGTGCAATGCCAGGGCCATGGGCGAGTTTGGGGCCGTGTCCGTCGTATCCGGCCATATCCGCGGAGAGACCAATACGCTGCCCCTTCATGTCGAGATTTTGTACAATGAGTATCAGTTTTCGGCATCGTTCGCGGTGGCCTCCTTATTGCTGTTGTTAGCCGTGATTACGCTGCTGCTTAAAAATTGGTTAACGCGAAAAAATGCCCATTGACAGTCGTTTCCAACCCATGCTAAGGTTAATTCATACTATATAGGTTGGAAAAGAATGAATAATGATCGTTTACATTGTATATGTGTCTTCGGCTGATGAAGATGAGTCAATAAATGAGGGCTTTGCCCGGTGAGGAGGCGTATCCATGGCTAAACCATTAAAAGTGGATGAAATGTGGCTCGAGCGCATAGCAAGCCTGCTGAACGACATGGAATTCGGTTCGCTGCAAATCGTAGTGCATGAGGGTCAAATCGTTCAGATGGAACGAACGGAGCGCAAGCGTTTCGAGAATACGGCCTCCGGAGCGGTCAAGACGTCAGGATCGTCCCGGGCATCCGGCCAACAGCGAAGAACGAATACAAGATGACCAAGCAAAAGCGATCAAGCACCGTAAAAAGAACTTCCGCCAGATAACGTGAAGTGCAGCCTGTCCAGTCGACATGGGAAAGACATCAGGGGTGTTGACCAAGTAGACTAGGGAACGCGCTTCGGTCATCATGCGGAAGTTCTTTTCTATTAGAGATAGGGTAATACAAATAATACAACAGCCCGGCCGTTGAATCGGCCGGGCTGTTTGTCAATCGTATTCATGTATCAGGCATCTTATCGCGACCGGAGCGGGCTGCTGCCGATCTCCTGCTCGCCCGCGCCTGTTGTTTCGCTTAGAGGATCGTGATCCCCAGCAGGATGAAGGAACTGCTCCATCAGCTCCGGATGGCCGGCGTAGGGCCGCTCACGCCGCTTACGGGTGGCCGTTACCCGGAAACCCGCCAGATAGAGCAAGCACTGGGTAGCCAGAACGTAAGGCGAGGCTTCGCCGCCGATCAGATTAAATAAGGCCGAAGCCACAATCAGCAGATGCAGCACGGTATAAATCATGCCATGCGTTTTTCTTCTCGAATCCATCAATAAACGGTAGAAAGAGATCGTGGCAATGATATTGGAGAGCCATAAACACCAAACCTCGGGGCTTGCCCAGGCCGAGGTTTGCCTGAGTTCCTCCGCAAGGACCGCCGTCCATAGGAGTGCGGCACCCAGTGAAAGGGCAGGTACGGCAGGTTTTAGGAGCAGCCACAAGCCCATCCCCCAGCCGGGCTTCTCCAGCCGTCCAACCAGCTCGTCGCGCTCCTTCATGAGTCTGTTGATCTCGCGGTCCAGCAGCTTGTGAAGCGTCGTCAATCGGGATTCATCGCGATCGCTTAGAAAGATATCCATTTGTTCGTGGAGCTCACGCGTCAACAGGTCAGCGGATTTGCATTCCTGCAGAAGCCGGATCAGCAGATCCTCGGGGACGGCTGTCCGGGTCGGTCGATGGATAAGCGTGCCAAGAAGCCCTGCCAGCCTGGCATAGACCGTCAAGGTCTGACGAATGCGGGCGAGCGAATCCTTTCGTGCACCGAGCAGCCGGGACGCACTGTATATGTACAGGCCCGCAAATACCGCAGTGGCAAGAAGCGCGGCCACGAGCCCGTCCAGCGAGCCAAAGATATCAACCATCCATTCCGTAAGGGACAAGCGGATCCCTCCTTCAATATTCTACCTTTCACTATTGCACAAGAAGGAAGGGATTTCAAGCCGATTCGGTAACAGGCAGCTATAGAGCGCATGGGGGTTGCGTATAACGTTACGTCATAGCTTATAGTCGCCTTAGGAGGGGATTGAAGTGAAACGAAGAAAAGGATGGATTATCTTGGGTAGCATTCTCATTGCGATACTAGCTATACTGACGGTAGTAGGCTTTCTATTCAGAGATGACGGGTCGTTAAGCGGTTTTGTTACAGAGGATGGGCAGAAGGAATATGCGGCGGCTTATGAGGAGGCGATGAGTCAATTGCCAGAACCGGTTGAGTCGATCAAGGTTCATACCGATTTTGGCGTGGTTCAGCTCTACAAGTTCCAGGGGAGCGATACACCGCACAAAACGCCTTTGTTGCTTCTTCCCGGAAAGAGATCTGCTACACCCATGTGGGAGGCCAATCTTAACGGCTTTTTAGAACACCGGCCTGTATACACCGTTGATTTGATAGGAGAACCGGGTTTAAGCACGGAAACCAGACGGATTAGAACCGCTGCGGACCAAGCAGCATGGTTAGGGCAAGTATTGGATCAGCTGCCGGAATCAGAGATCCACCTATTAGGGCTGTCGTTCGGCGGGTGGAGTGCGGCGAATCTTGCGCTCAAGCATCCGGAGAAGATTCACTCGCTCATATTGCTGGACCCTGTCTATGTGTTTGGCCCCATTCCATTAAAAATGATACTGGCCTCCATTCCGGCGACGGTGCCCATGGTGCCCAAACCGATCCGGGAGAAAATGCTCAGCTATATATCCGGCGGGGCTGAAGTCGATGACAGCGATCCGACCGCCAAATTAATCGAAACCGGGATGCGGACATTCAAGAGCAAGCTGCCCATGCCGGAAGCCATCCAGCCGGAACAATTAGCTGAGCTAACGATACCGGTGCTCGGTATTTTAGCTGGACAATCGACGATGCACGATGCTGAAAAGTCTTATCAAACGGGGATGGATGCCTTGAAAGACCCTAATAGCGAGATGGTCTTATTTGAAGATGCCTCGCATGCGATTAACGGGGAATACCCTGAAGAGTTACTGGAAACGATAGAAGCTTTTTTAGCGAAAATCGAGTAAGGGACAGGAAGGTATGGGTTCATGGGAAAAAAATATTCCGTAAAAGAAATCAGTCAATTGTCGGGAATAACTCCGCGAACCATTCAGTATTACGATAATGAAGGGATTCTTAAAGCGGAGCGAGATGAGCTGGGGCATAGAGTATATTATGATAAACAGCTGTATGTACTTGAACAGATTATGTTCTATAGAGCCATCGGTTTCTCTTTAAGCAAGATCAAAGAGCAATTGATCGTGGGCACGGAGGAGCAGGATATCGAGAATATTCTAGATTACCAGGCATCGGTCCTTTATTCACAGAAAGAGAGCATCCAAGCCAAGCTTGACGGATTGCATGTGGCAAAGGAAATGATGAAAGAAGGGTACAACGTACCCTGGGAGCTGTTAGCCCATCTTATGCGTTCGTTGAATGAGGTCGATATGTCGGCTTGGAAAGAATACGAATTTTCGGAGGAAGACGCCCGGCTATTTCAAAAAGTATTTGACTCTGAGCAGGCGGCCATGGATTTTTACAATACGTTCAGAAAAATATCGCTGCAAGCTGCAGCTTATAAGGCCTCAAACGTCCCCATCGAGTCCCGTTTAGCCAGGGCCTTGGCCCAAGAATGGCAGCAGATGGTTCAACGCGTGACCCATGGCGACGAACGGATTCATGCTGCCTTTTTAGCGGTCGATAACAATCGGGATCAATGGAACGCTGGAGAGCGTCAGCTTGTAATGGAAGCAGAACAATATTTGCAGGACGTCATAGAGCGCTATGCTGATCGTAAATGAGCCGCATGCTCCCCGGGTTCGCTTCCAGTGCAGGAAGCTTGATCGTATGCTACTGTTCACATGACGGATCGGTTTTTCTCTTGGTAAACAATGTTTCCTCGAGGTAACAAAAGGGGCCGAGCCGCATATAGTATATGAATAAGACATCGAAGAGAGGGAGGGGCCGGGGTGATGGAAATGCAGGTAAAAAAAGCGCCGCTTCAACGCGCGAAAATAACGGTCGGTTATGTACTGCTTCTCATGTTGACGGTTTGAAGGCGATCAGGCCTTTTACCCAAAGGATAGGATAAGTTCCTTCATCTAAACATAAAAGATGGCGCCAGAGGAAACACCCTCTTGAAACGCCATCTTTTTTTAATGCCATAATGTAAGGATCGCAACGTTATCGATCGGAGTCATGAAGTTCCTTCCAGTACCTGTAGTCGTGAATGGCGAACCCGGAGAAGGAAGGGTGCTTTTCCGCCTGGGTGCATACCTTGCTCAGCTGTTCCTCCATATAGGACGTGCCTTCCTCGAAAAAGGTAATGTAAGCTCCCTCATTGCTGGACTTGGTCTCCACGGCAATCAGGGCCTCCTTGCCGAGTTCGTCGGCTTCCTTTAGCTCGGTTGCGGCGAGGTTGTATATGTTATCCGCTTGATCGCGATAGGCCATAATGACGATCTGGTCGAACTGCTTGATCATCCAGCGGCTGATCGACATCGACTGATCCGGCAGCTGGTAGGTATGCAGCCAGAAGGTCATGTCGGAGCCGATCGGCACATTCAGCTTGTGCGCTTCATCGACCAGATAACGGACGCTCGCTTGCCACTGCTTAACGACCGAGGACTGGTTCGTTTTCCATTCGGCCAGCACATGCGGCTCGATATCGACATGGATGCCGGTGAAGCGCTCATTCGGGGCAGCGGACGCTTGATATTCGGCGGTCCATTGAATAAACGTCTCCAGCCGGTGACGTTCCGATTCCAGCGCCCAGTTCGGCGCCCCGCCGAGGACGTGAACCTCGATCCCTTGCACTCCTGCCTGGCGGATAAAGCTGCGGTAATACTCGGGACGGACGTCGCGGTTCATCTGCAGGTAGAGCACGTTCACTCCCTGGCTGCCGGCAAAGCTCAGAATGTCATCGGCGGAGTCTTTGATTTGCGGGGTATCCCAGAACCAGGTTGCCTTCTGGCTGGGTTTCGCTTCCGCGGCATCAGGATGAAGGGACAAACTGCTTAGCAGCAGCAGGCCGCCAGCGAGACAGAGAGCCAGCAAGCGGACATATTGTTTTTTCATAGGATGGATGTTCTCCTTTTCATTACGATTTAAACATAAGCATTAGGACAATCTTCGACAAGCGTATACCATTAGTATTGCGTTAGAAGTCATTACGCCAAATATATATTTTCATAAATGTGCACTTATGTATTCTATCGGTGAAAACAATATCTTGTTTCATAGGTCTAAAGATCTAATATTTTGAGGAAAAATGAATAAGTGGAGTTTGAAGAGGTCCGCAAGGGGATAAGTAAATAGGAGGTGCGATCGACCAAGTACGGCTATACGCGGCACCGGGTGTTCATACTACTACTTAAGATATAAGAGAACCATTCACCAGCCTGGGTGATGTAGTATAATTTTTAAACGAAGGAGCGATGAACATGAAGGTAGCATTGATTGGAGCAAGCGGGACGATCGGAAAACGCATTACGGAAGAAGCGCTGCGCCGGGGACGCGAGGTAACGGCGGTGCTGCGTAATCCGGATCGTCTTGAATTGGAGCATGAGCGATTACAGAAAGTCAAAGCGGATGTGATGGATCCTTCGTCATTGGAAGAGGCTGTTCAAGGACATGATGCCGTGATCAGCGCTTTCGGTCCGAAGTTCGGCCAAGAAGAGGAGCTTGTAGCAGCCGCACGGACCATTGTGGAGGGAACGAGACGCGGCGGCGTAACCCGCCTGTTGATCGTTGGCGGCGCAGGCAGCCTGATCGCCGACAGCGGCGTACCGCTTATGGAAACCCCGGAATTTCCGGAAGAGATCAGACCGCTTGCCCGTGCGCATGCGGATGCTTACGATCTTTATAAGGAAAGCGATCTGGAATGGACGTATATCAGTCCGGCGGCCAT
>NZ_AEXS01000182.1:0-22961 GCF_000204455.1 Paenibacillus sp. HGF5
CAGCATCTCGGCAATGCCCGCTGTGCCGCCGAAATTACCATCGATTTGAAACGGCGGATGGTTGTCGAAAAGGTTAGGCAGCGTTGAGTAGTGAAGCATCGCTCTAACGTTTTCGTAAGCTTTGTCGGCATCCAACAGTCGTGCCCAGAAGTTGATGATCCACGCCCGGCTCCAGCCGGTGTGTCCGCCGCCGTTAGCCAACCTTCGTTCCAAAGTCGTCCGAGCCGCTGCGGCAAGCTCCGGCGTGGAATCCACGTTAATACCTTCGCCCGGATAAAGCGCGAACAGATGGGAGATGTGGCGATGTCCCGGTTCCACTTCCTCGTAATCCTCCATCCACTCCTGAATTTGCCCATATTTGCCGATCTGCGGTTTGGGCAGCCGCTTCAAGGCGGCAGCGAGCTCCTCGCGGAACGCCTCATCCTTCTCGATGATTTCTCCGCTGCGGATGCAAGCCTCAAACAGCGCTTCGATAATCTGAAAATCCATCGTGGCCCCGGCGCACAGCACCCCCGTCTCGCCGTTTGGCAGCTTATACCGGTTCTCCGGGGAAACGGAAGGGCAAGTCACGAGCCGCCCTTCGCCGTCCTCGATCAAATAATCGAGCAGGAACAACGCCGCCTCCTTCATCGTCTCGTATGCCCGCGCCAGAAAATATCGGTCCTGACCGAATCGGTAATGCTCCCACAGATGCAGGCACAGCCAGGCGGCGCCCATCGGCCAGAAGGAAGCGGGAAGGTACGTATCCTGCGGGGCCGTGTCCGCCCAAATATCCGTATTGTGATGCGCGGTGAAGCCCCGGCAGCCGTACATGACGCCGGCCGTAACCCGCCCGGGCTCCCGCATCCGTTCGATCAGCTCGAACAACGGCTCGTGGCATTCGGCCAAATTGCAGTTTTCTGCCGGCCAGTAGTTCATTTGCGTGTTAATATTGATCGTGAATTTACTATCCCATGGCGGAGTATAGCTATCGTTCCAGATGCCTTGAAGGTTCGCAGGCAAAGAACCCGGCCGGCTGGAGGAAATAAGCAGGTATCGGCCGAATTGAAAATAGGTTTCGATCAGCCCGTTATCCTCTTCGCCCTCCCGGTACCGTTTCAGCCTGTCATCGGTCGGCAGCGTGTTTTTTCCCGGGCTTTCCGACAGACTTAGGGTCACCCGCCCGAACAGTTCAGTGTAATCTTTAATATGTCGGACCAGCAGCTCAGTATAGGAAACTTGGCTCAATTCCTCCAACCGTCGTTTGCCGTAAAGCTCTGGATCAGGATGCCGGAAGGTCGTACCCGCGGTAAGCAGCAGCGTTACCGCATCAGCATTTTCAACCAAAAGATATTCACCTATAGTCTTGCATACTCCGCCTTCTGAAAGCGCCTTCACGATGGCGCAAAACGAGCTGCCTCCTTTGCCGCCACATTCCCCTTGCATCACAAGTCCCTGCTGGTCCCATTTATCTGTCTTCTCCATGTATCTCCAATTTCGACGATTAAACCTTGCCTTTAAAGATACCGCCCCCGGTTTGTCAGCCGAAATCCGCATGATGATCGCCTGATCCGGGTAACTGGCAAACAACTCACGGGTATATCGGATCTCTCCAATCCGGTAACTGGACCGGGATACGCCGTGCTCCAAATCCAGTTCCCGCTCATAATCCTTGGCCATTTCATGACGATCGAACGAAATCAGAAGATCGCCGAGCGGCAAGTAGTGCCGCTGCGATTCGGGCAGTCCGGCCATTGCCATTCCCGCCAGTGCCTCCGCCTCATGCAGACGCCCATTCATAACCAGCTCGCGGATTACCGGTAAATGCGGCAGGGCGTCTTCGTTATTGCGATCACGCGGACCTCCATACCATACGGAATCTTCATTGAGCTGAAGCTTTTCCTCGGCTATTCCCCCAAAGATCATGGCACCCAACCGGCCGTTCCCAATCGGCAAAGCCTCGTTCCAATCTGTGGCAGGCTGGAGATACCATAATCGCTGCTTTTGTTCTACGCCAGCTATACCGTTTTTGTTAATCATGCCTTTTCCTCCGTTCCATTCATTCTAACGCCTCGTCGATTAACATCTTTCTTTTGAATCCATCTCTATACTTTCCATATCATCTTTTTCACGGTGGGCACCTGGTGTGATCCCTGTATACTTTTTGAAGACTTTGGTGAAATAATGTTTATTTTCAAACCCGGCCCGCCGACCGACCTCGCTTACGGAAAGATGCCGATGCGTCCTCAGCAATTTCTGCGCTTCCTTGATACGAAATGCGTTCAAATAATTCACAAACGTGTCCCCTGTCACCTTCTTGAACAGGCTGCTGATGTAATTCGGATGAAGGTTCATCAAATCGGCAAGGTGATCCAAGGAAAGTTCGTTCATAAAATTCGTTTGCGTATAAGCAAGAATGCGTTTCGTGTGCCTTTCACAGTCCGAATCAGCTTCGGAAGGCAGTTCATCATCGATACGTGCTAGCAGTTTTGCAATTTCGTCTTTGTCCAGCGGTTTAAGTAAATAATCCACCACGCCGCTGCGCAGTGCTCTTCTAACGTATTCAAATTCGTCATAGCCTGTCAGAATAATAAACCGCGTACAAAGTCCGTTTCCTTTCGCCTCCTCCATCAACTCGAATCCGCTTTTTTCCGGCATATGAAGATCCGTAACCGTAACATCCGGCATAAACCCCGTCATGACTTCAAGTGCTTCAAAAGCGTCGCCTGCCTCGCGCACCTCCGTACCGAGCGGAGCCGCGTCCTTGATGACCTTGACTAATCCCTCAAGAATAATCGGCTCATCATCTACAATTAATAGTTTCATCGTTGACCGCCGCCCCTTTCGTTATGATGATCGTGAGACGTGTTCCCTGGCTTTGCTCACTATCAAGAACCAGTCGTGAAGCACCGCCAAAAAAGGATTTGACCCTCTCGCTCACGTTAATCAGGCCAACCCCGCCCCCCTCGTTCTCTTTGCTGGGATGGATATCGTCTCCTTCCGTTAGCATTGAACGAAGTCTTGACAGCTTGTCTTCCGGAATCCCTATTCCACTGTCCGAAATGCAGATCCGAATTTCATCGGCGGTTTCTGAAGCATGAAGGCTGATATGAACGGGGCGAAGCGTTGCTGCAGCCCCATGGATGATGCTGTTCTCAATCAAGGGCTGAAGTATAAACCGGGGACAAGCGATTTGATCTGCGTCAACGTCGATGTCAATCTTGTAGCTAATTCTGTTTCGGAGCCGCATCTTATGTATATTAAGATAGAAGATGACCGTCTCGATTTCCTTGGCGAGAACCGTTTGATCCTCCTTGGAAGACAAGCTGTAACGCATCAGCCTCCCGAACCAGAAGGAAATATCAGCTATTTCCTTATCGTTATTTGACTCGGCCAGCATTCTGATGGTTTCAAGCGTATTATATAGAAAATGCGGTTTGATTTGGGCTTGAAGCACTTTATATGCAGCTTCTTTGTTTCGCAACTCGGCTCGGTGGACATTGTTAATCAATTCGTCCATCCGCTGAATCATCGAATTGTAAGTCGTGATCAGAAACCCGATTTCATCCTGGCGGTTCGGATTATCGTGCTTGCTGATGTACGGTCTCATATTGTTGTCGTTCAGGTTACGCATGTGTCTAGCCAGGCGAAGAATGCGCTTTGTGATCGTGGATGCAAGTACATAATACGCTAGCGACAGTGCCGCCAAAAAAACAACAACGGTTGAAATCAGAATGATTTCCTTGCGTTTAATCGTATGAAACACGACGTCTACCTTTCCGACAACGAAGAGTCGGACCCCAAGCTCCTCAATGGAGAGATGATTCACGATCGTTTTCCGATTAATATAATAGGGCTCCGTGTCGCTTGCTCCAAGCAGTTTCCGGGTTTCCTCATCCATTCGGGCAGTCGTATCCTCAATTATCGCCGTACCAAACGGTAACAGAATCGCTTCCCAGTCTCCTTCCATGCCGATGGCCTTGTAAAATTTCTGCATGAGACCCCTGCCGATGCGCAGTTCAAGAAGTCCGACGATCTCGGTAAACTCCGGGTTATATATGTTCTGATAAAAAACTAGCCGCGGTTCCTGAGCTCCAGAATCGGGGACAATCCATGCTCCTTGACCGGGTTTCAGCAAACTTACTAACTCCTTGTTCTTCGAATCAAGGGACGATATCTCGAGAAACCGGTCGGTGATTCGAAGCACCTGTGCCTTGGTCTTATAAATTCGAAGCGACTCGATTTCCGGATTGGCAAACAGCGACTGTGTCATGATCGGGCTGATATAACGGTTGTATGCGTAGATGCTTTCGGAATCAGATTCATAAGCTCCGCTCAGGTAGTCCGTCACATACGGATTATATTGCAGCAAGCGGTGGATGGATTCGATCCGGGTCAGATCCGCCTTCATATTTGCCCTGGCTTGTTCCAGTATCTTTTGCCGACTTTCCATGAATTGTTGGGTCAGATTGCCGTAAATTTGAACGTAATAGTAATATCCAAACGTAACGACCGGGATAAAGACAAGGAAGACATATCCGATAATGATTTTACGTATGATACTCACGGTCAGGAATCCCCCCGCTGCCGATTGATTTCTACTAACCGTATCATGGGCAAGCAAAATCCGGTAGAGATTTTACGTCCCTACCGGCTTTGTGACATCCAATTACTCGAATAAATCCTTCTTCTTCTGGTATGTTTCGTTTGCCCAATCGACAAGCTCCTGCAAGCCCATATTCTCGGCAGTCTTCACCATATTTTCATAATTCGCAACCGCCTCTTCCTCGGATTTGGCCAAATAAATTTTCACCTTCTCATTTTTAATCATCTCGTCGATCTTTGTCTTGAGCGTCTTTTCTTGGGAATCCGGCTGCGTTTGAATAAGACCGATCGCCGGCTTGTAGGTAGTTACGGCCTTAGTTTCCATTAAAGCCTGTGTCTTCTGCGATCCCGGAACATAGGACAGCATGCCTTCGGTGACTCCATCGTTGTATAGGTACCACCATTTTATCCCGTTGCCGTTAACGAAGTCGGCATCGGAAGGATCGTATTTGAGGTTGGGATAACCCGCTTCATTCCATGTCCAATGTTCGCCTTCGACTCCAAACATGGTCAGTTTTTTGCCTTCGTCGCTCGCCAAGTACTCAATAAATTTGATGGATGCTTCCGGATCCTTATTTTTCTTCGTGATAAAAGTACCAGCAAATCCCAAACCCGTACTCACGGCTTTAGCATCCTTTGACAAAACGCTCGGAAGCATTTTTAACGTAAACGAGTCCCCGTTACTCTTGATTTTATTGTTGTCCGCCTCCGCTGCGGAAACGGTATAACCGTGGGCGAAGGCTTTGCCGCTTGTCACGTATTGATCATCAATCTGATCATTTGCAAAAGCAAAATTTTCCGCGAGAATGTATTCATTGCGATATAAGCTGTTCATGAACTTGAAATACTCCAGCATCTTCGGTTGTCTGATCGCATAATCGACTAATCCGTCTCTTTCATACCAGCCGTCGATGAGAGCCTCTGTGCCGAACTGCTGCATAAAGTACTGCTCGATCCATTCTTTATCCAGGACTAGCGGGACCATATCGGAATGCTTCTCCTTGACCATGCCTAAAACCTTTACGAAATCGTCCAGCGATTGAATCGGTGGATTGCCGAGTTCCTTCAGAATATCTTCCCGAACGGCAATCCCTGGATTGCCATCGCTGCCAATGGAATATTTACTTTGAGCCATTTCTTCCTGCGTCGCAAAAGCATTTCGAACCGTATAGAAGTTGCCGTCGTCCATCGTATGGATCGCTATTCTCGTTTTATCGATTTTGAAACCCGGCGCATATTTCTCGATCAGCTCATTCCAGGGATAGGACAGCTTCGAATCCGACATCCGATCAATGTTAGCATACGTAAAGACGAGGTCCGGCAAATCTCCGGAGGCAATCATCAGCGGCAGCTGCTTATCATCGGTTGCGACAGTTACGTTCAGCTTGACACCCGTCTCCTCGGTAATTTTCTCTGCTACCGGGCCTTTCCACTCCTTAACCGGATACCATGGCGCATCGATGAACAGCGACAATTCCTTCACACCGCCTGCTGTTGTCGAAGAATCACTATCCTGCTTTGCGTTCGAAACTCCGCCGCCGCTGCTGCCACAGGCGGAGAGCAGCGTACACGCAAGCACCGCCGATAGTGCCGCAGCGAGCAGTTTATAGCTCTTCTTGGATATTTTCAAGTGAACCCCTCCAAATAATATATTGGTATTTTAATGTAAGCGGTTAAATATAGAAACAACGATTTACCCTTTCACTGAGCCTAGCATAATTCCATGCACAAAGTATTTTTGCAAAAAGGGGTATACGCATATGATCGGAACGATGGAAATGACCATCGCCGTCACCTGCAGCGAGAAGCTCGTCACTCCGGCCGAGGCCGAAGCGCTGTTTGCAACGGCAAGAGAATCCATAGGCGAGTTGCTCTTGTTGATCACTTCCATCATCCGAAAAGTAAGCGTTCTCATGTTTTCGGATTGAACGAAATAAGCAGAATCCAGCCAAGAATTCCATTGACCGACACCCATGAATAAAGCCATCGTGGCGAGTACCGGCGTCGATACAGGCAGAATGATCCGAAAAAAAATCTTGAGTTCACCAGCGCCGTCTATATGGGCTGACTCCTTCAGTTCGCCGGGAATTTCGCGGAAGAACGAGATGGCAATGAGCAGAAAGAACGTGTTGAGCATGGACGGCACGATATAAACCGCAAATGAATTTAGCAGTCCGATCGAGCGCAGCACGACATAATAGGGTATTAATCCGCCCGAAAAATACATCGCGAAAATGATGACTGTAAAATACGTTTTGCTGAACAATAAATCACGTTGTGAAAGGGCATAAGCGACCAGGCTTGTCAGCAGCAGCCCCAAAGCCGTGCCAGAAACTGTACGGGCAACCGTGATCAAAAAGGCACCATACCACTTTGGATCTTCCAGGAAAATTTTGTAGTTCTCCAGAGTAACCCTTCGGGGCCATAGATATATGCCTCCCAAGAGTGTATCGGAGCCTTTGTTAAACGAGGCAATGAATACATAATAGAACGGGTACAGCAAGATGAGCGCCATCATAAACAACACAATATAAATAAAGCTATCAAAGAGTATATCCTTCTGTCTTTGGCTCTTCAGCACCACCAACCCTCCTTTTTAGAATAAGCTTGACCCCGACACACGTTTAGCGATGAAGTTGCTGGAAAAAATCAAGACTACCGAGATGACGGACTGAATAAGATCAATCGCCGCCGCATATGAAAAACGCCCGTCACTCAGGCCGACTTTGAAAGCGTAGGTCTGGACAATCTCCGATGTCGGATTATTGATGCTGTTGCCAAACAAGTATGCCTGCTCGAAGTTTGAACCGACCAGACCGCCTCCGAGTATGCTGCCGATCGTCAGAACCAGCACAACAACAACCGTCCCTCTCATACCTGGAAGTGTAATATAACGAATCCGTGCCAGCCTGCCGGCGCCGTCAATCTCAGCAGCTTCATAAAGCGAAGGATTGATTCCCGCTATGGCAGCCAAGAAGATGATCGTCCACCAGCCCATTTCCTTCCAAATTGCACTTCCGACAGCAAGTCCCCAGAAATAATTGGGACTCGTCAAAATATGAAGCGGTTTATCAATGAAACCGGCTTCTGTCAGTGCTCTATTTACCATCCCAACATCCGCGGATAGGAAGGCGTAAGATACCCCAACAACAACAACCCATGAAATAAAATGCGGCAAGTAACTGATGGTCTGCACGAATCGCTTGAACGCCATGTTTTTCACTTCGTTCAACAGGATTGCAAGCAGAATTGGAGCTGGAAAAGCGAAGATGACCTTCAGAAAGCTTAAGACCAGCGTATTGCGGACTAACGTGGCAAACTGATAATCGTTGATGAATTCATCGAAATATCGCAGCCCGACCCACTCACTAGTGAAGATTCCCTTAATGCCATTTGAAATGCTGTAGTCCTTAAACGCCATGAGAATACCGAACATCGGCGTGTACGAGAAAATCATCAGAAAAATCATGCCTAGCCCGACAAATACATGAAGTACTTTTTGCTTTTTGAACCGCTTCCATAATTGCGTTCGCCGACCAACTCCTGCGGTGGGGCTCGTAAGCTGTCTATCCAGTTCCATATTTGTGCTCCTCCTTTACATCTAGTGTATCCTCCCGGATCTTACCGCCGTAAGCTAACATTCTTAAGAAAGCGTTGTCATTTTTTAATAAACAGCTTTCATTGTCTTATTATTTTGGTCTCGCAAACTCAAAGAAAGCAGTTCCGTAATATGCCCGGAGCTGCTCGCTGATTTTTGTTGGCTTGACAAGCCGAGTGGTTGCTTATGAGGAGTAGCTTCTGCGAATCTTTTAATATCACTTATCCATGGCTCGGGACAAGAACTTGTACCGATAAAACAAAAAAGCCGCTAAATTAGCGACTTTCAATGGGATTATGCTCTTGTCCCCCCGAAAAGTTAATTGAATCTATCATATCACTTTTCTGCTAATAGCTTTATTTTGTCTAAAGTCTCTTCCCAGTTTTTATCCGAGTGCTCATACATCGTTGGTGTTGAAAAGTTACGGTGCGTAAAAACAAGTGTTGTACTATCGTGATTACCTAATAATTGGAACGTAATAATTGAGTAATTTTCTGGAGTGTCTGGAGTTCCCGAAAAACCACTCCAATAATCATAAGAGAATGTGTCCGGTTCCTTGAATTTCAATATATGTCCCTTATCGGTAAGGTTTTGTCCGTCCCATGAGAATGAAAATGTGATCGGACTCTCTTCTCTCCAATCCGTTTCAATATGTACACCTAACCAATCTCTAATGTAATCAGGATCAGTCAATACCTTCCAAACAGCATTCTTACTTGCATTAAGATCTCTAGTTTTTTCAATAATCAAATCCATTGAACTTGTTCCTCCTACTCAGAATTATGCGAACAATTGTTCTATTGAATTGTATTCATTAATCTGCGAAATGTCAATTTATACCTCTGTATGACTTGTATCTTTGCTCGTTAGTTCAGCAAGAAAAAGCCCAGGTCGAAGCAGCCGACAGATGTTTGTCGGCTGCATCTTATGCTCATTAATATTCGTTTGGCTACGCCAGGCGTGGTGATCAGCCAGGCAGTTAACGAACGGACGTGTAGCGGTGCACCACGACGCCGGAGCCGAAGGGTTGGGTCTCGATCAGCTTTAGATTCAGTCGATCATGAACTCCCGCCAATAATTGGGGGCCACGTCCGGCAATGATGGGCTGTACCAGGAAGTGATACTCATCCACTAAGCCTAGTTGTGCCAGGGTGGAACCAAGGCCGGGACCGCCGTTAACGACTAGGTTCTTCCCTTCTGCCATAAGCTGTGGCACCTCCTCTGAAACAGGCCCCTTCAACAGGTAAGAGTTCTGCCACGACAAGTGATTCAGCGTCCGCGAGAAGACATACTTGGGTTTCCGATCGAGCATGCGTGCGTAGTCGACCAAGAACTGAGGTCCGTCACCGCTACTGGCAATGGCTGGCCACGCACTTTCCATCAACTGGTAGATTTCACGTCCAAAAAGCAGACCATCAGACTCGTCCATCAGGTCCATCGTATACTTGTGGAGTTCCTCATCCGCAATCACCTGCGTGTGGTCACAGCAGCCGTCCAGTGTCACATTCATCATCAGAATTATACGTCCCATATGCAGCCTCCTTATGTCTACATTTTATCATCCAATAACAGGCCCAGTTTCTCATGGATTGCTAATGTTCACTTTTCCATGGACATACCTCTATTAGTTTTTAAATGCTTTCGAAAGTCACTTGACAGTCTACCTACTAGTAGGTAGACTAATGATATGAAAAATTCACCTACTACTTCTGATGACATCCTGACTTGTGCTCGTTCTTTGATCATCGATGGCGGCTACAACGGTTTTAGTTATGCCGACATCGCTGACGTGGTTGGGATTCGTAAGGCGAGCATCCATCACCACTTTCCAAGCAAGGTCGATCTGGTTCGAACACTGGTTGCAAGGTATCGGGAAGAAGCTGAAGCGGGGATGGAGAATATTGAACTCCATGTACCCGATGCTCTTGAACAGCTTCGGTTTTACGTTAGCTATTGGAAAGCCTGCATCGCGGACGCTAGCGCTCCGATTTGTGTCTGCGCGTTGTTGGCAAGCCAGCTCCCCGTCCTGCCCGAGGAGGTTGCCATGGAGGTCAGGGAGCATTTCCGCTATCTGTCAACGTGGTTGACATCCGTGCTGGATCGCGGATCGCGGCTTGGGCAACTTCAACTTAGAAGTACCCCCCATGCCGAGGCCGAAGCATTCATGGCTACGGTTCACGGAGCTATGCTTTCGGCGCGGGCCTATGGCGATCCGAATATGTTCAGCTTCGTGACAGACCCGCTCTTGGATCGACTCGCACTTCCATTGTGATTGGTCCAGTGGCGAAAATTTTAACCATTATCGAGATGACAAGAGATTAACTCAACCACTTACTTTGAGTCATCTAGAGAGGAGGCTACATACTGTTGAGGATATGCTCGCTATTGACGAACGAATCGCGTCATATCCGCTAAGAGCCGATATAGGTCATCTAGTTGTCCAGAGATGATGTCATCCGCTAGTATTGGCTCGCGTAAATCTATCGACAGAACAAAACAAGTCACCCTTGTCCTTAAGGACTGAAAGGAGTCAGTTATGTTTGGAATTTCACCACTCGGCTGGGTGCATACGCTCAGCAGCTTGCCCGCCATTCCGCTGGCTACATATATGTTTGCTCGCTACGGACGGATTGTCCCTAGGTCAAGGCTTGGTGTCGTCTACTTCATTTCGATGATGATCGGCGCCATCACGGTATTCCCCATCGCTCATCAGTCGGTAAGCTATGTCATTAGCACAGCAACGATCCTGCTGCTGCTCGGCGGATACGGCGTCGGGCGTATTACAAGCTTTGGGCGTTCCGGCAAGTACCTTGAGACAATCTTCCTCAGCCTGACGGCGTTTCTGTTGTTGTTGCCGACTGTTACTGAAATCCTGACCCGTGTTCCAGACGGCAACCCCTTAGTCACCGATCTAAGTTCGCCAGTCTTACTTGGTGCTCAAGCCACTCTCCTCGTCATTTTTATCGTTGGTTTGACAGCACAAATCATCCATTTGCGCAAGCAAAACAGACTGGATACTTTCGACTCGTCAACCGAGATGTCTGCTTAAGATGTGAGCAGGAAGATAATGAATCAAGGCTAAAACCGAGAGGCTAATTAACTAAAGAGAAGGAGCAAAACATGTCATTAACTCAAGCATTAGCCACTGTAAAACAGGAATTTATAGCGCATACCCCTTTGGAGATCCAAGCGGAGATGTTCCGACAGATCCAGGAGCAACAGGAGTCCGGCATAGCTTACGGTCGACAGGAGGGGCAGAAGGCCAAGGATTTCACACTCAAAAATGCTTTGGGAGAATCGGTTAACCTCTATGATGAACTGTCCAAAGGACCTGTTGTCCTAACTTTCTACCGGGGCGGATGGTGCCCGTTCTGCAACACTCAGCTTAAGAGCTATCAGAAGCTGCTTCCGGATATTGAAGCCCTTGGGGGTCAGCTCATCGCAGTCAGCCCACAAAGTCCGGACAACACGCTTTCCCAGCAAGAGAAAGAAGAGCTGTCCTTCCAAGTGCTCAGCGACACAAACGGTCTCGTGGCCGCTTTCTATAATATTCTTTACGACGTTCCGGACTACATCCAGGACATTATGAAACAAATAGGCATGGACCTAACGGAATACAATGCGATGAACCGCTGGGTTCTGCCGATCCCTTCCACCTTCATGATCGATGAATCTGGAATTATCCGTTCCGCCTATGTCAATCCGGATTTTATGCAGCGATTGGATCCGGAAGACATTCTGCATGAGTTGAGAAAGCTTTAAGTTTTTGTTCTTAGTCAGAAAAACTTCTTTTAGCTCGCAACATCGAGAACTCGTATACAAGGCGCTATACGGTTTGCTATTATATTTAAATTGCAGACTACCCATTATTTAACGGCATCAAAGATACCATGTTTTTGTCCCTCTTCACCTATCTACAGAATACTCAGCACGTCAGTTGAATAAAAAGCAGCCGATCACATTGGTCGGCTGCCTTCTTGTTGTCATTGAGCTATCGTTTCCCGTGAGCGTAACATGATTAATCTTCAGACCTACCATGCAAACATTTTAGAATCGAATCTGCACATTCTTCTGAAGAATTTACGTGTGTGTTGACAGTACAGTCGTACTGTATATCTTTTGCCATCATTTTGTTTTGCAAGTCTGATTGATCTTCAGCTCTATCTCCACGTTCAATATTTCTTTGGCGGCAAATTTCCAAGGGACAAAACACTTCAACCATATAAAAGGGGTACCCAGCAAATATGTCCTTAACTTTTTCATAATGCGGCTTTAACTCAGGTCTTTCTACCAAGATGCCATCGATAAGCACATTTTTACCATGGTCAGAAAATAGTTTGGCGGTATGATACATCATAATAATGGCATCACTTAAATATTTCCAATAATCTTCTCGAAGATAGTGGTCGCCAATTGTATTTTCAAAAAGATCGTTTGCAACAACATAATAAAACTCGTCCGATTTTAATTGAATAGCGTCTACAATAGATGTTTTTCCTGAACTGGTTACTCCGTTCAAAAACACGATTTTCCCTTTGCTCATCTCTAATTCCCCAATTCGTTCAATTTAATTACAGTTTAACAGTTTCAACGTATAAACAGGATTGAGAAAACAATTATAATTAAACTATGAGCAATGAAAACGAAGCAGCTGCCGACCGGCATACTGCTCCATCTGTTCTCCTCAACTATCGTTTCCCATTAGTTCAGGTTTCCTCCCATTCACTTGAGATTCCATTGTTCCCGTTCATATATTAAGTTATAATGAACCTCTACGATGATCGAAATTCAACTTCTTATTCTATTTTCTTACCGGAGGAATCATGAAACTAGTTGCTTTTTTTCCTTATCGAAATGATGTAAGGAAAGTCCTGATCCCTTATTTAAACCAATTGACGGAAGAACAGTGGTATGCAACGCATCCCGACCATCCCAACTCTATCGCCTGGATCGTTGAGCACATCGCGCGCAGCGAAGACGAATGGATTAACGTGATTAGTTCTAAGGGAAAAGGTCAACTTCCGCAGTCTTTGGATCACTCGCAGCAAATTTTACAGGCCTATATCGACATTCGGAACCAAACGGAGCTCAAGCTCAATTCCATGGTTTACGATGAATATGAACCAGCCATACAGCTCCCTCGTTTTTCAGACGGTTGGGAACCGCCTTCGGCGCCGACACTGCGATGGATCTTCCATCATGTTTTCGAGCATGAGTCGTACCATGTCGGTCAAATCGGCGTCATCGCACGTCTGAACGGATTCCCCGGTCCCCTTTTCTAACGTAAAGATCATTTTGTTATATTGTAAAGCCGGTTGTTACGTAACGTCGGGTTAATCTACTACTGCTGTCATCAGATTTCTCATCAGGAAAATGATGCTGGACATGACTTTCCGACTCCCCTACTTCGACAGTTCACTTTAGCTTATCCAGACCTTCAAGCTCCGGAAGACCCGCTTCTCAACGTTTCTCGAATAAGAGGATTTATATTCAGTGGTTGTTCATGTTAAGGGAGGTGAAAAATAGCCTTGCGTAAAAAAGGTAGGAACGTAACAGGTATTGTATTGGCCGTAATTTACTGTGTTGTTCTTTTTGAGATTTTAATTGATGCACCCCCTGGTGAAGCTCCAAATAATCCGCCTTGGGCATACGCAATGATTCCACTTGGGGCTGTTGCAATCACCTTTCTCTTTGATTATGTGATCAAGTTCGATTTCTTCAAAAAAAAGAAAGAGTGAATGGGATGCTATACATGACAAAATTAAATATGGATAACACATTTTGCAGGAGTTCTCCTTTGATTGTTGAACTACCCGCATCGATGATGCTTGCTATGCCGTAACTCCCACTATGGTTTTTTATCCGCTTTTCTTGTGCCGCGACATTCCATGAACATATACAGTTAAAGGACAAGAACCCTTACCCGTACTTGCCCCTTTTCGCCTATCCCCTATCCAATGTTACCACGACGAGAGCTCTGTTCTTTTCCACTTGTTTTTGGTAACGCAAACATATACATAATCGTCATCCCATGCTATCTGACCCTGACTACAGGCATCTGTGGATGAGGCAGGCGTAAATTTGTCCCGGATTCGAAGCATATCCCCGTTTACATCTAATTTGGTATCGGGGTCATTCGTACCTAAACCGACATTACCACTGCTGCGCTTTATGGTTAGCGGGGAATCAACGACGTTGCCGTCATCGTCATAACGAACGAATTGCATGTCGGCTCCGGAATTGTCCCCCGGTTCTTCGGAACTATCTGCCCGAAGGGCCCATCTCGTTATCGTCTCATTTTCCTTGCCGGCTACACTGAACTGGATATCCCGGTTAGTCCCTTTTTCCCCTGCGACTCGCAATATGCCGCTCATTACATTGAAGTTGGAAGAATGCGTACGAATCTCGCTAACGTCAGTATCGTAAGGAATTTCAAACCGGGTAAACAGTTGGTTCGGATATTCACCCTTTGGCGACATCGTGGTTTCGAATGAGATATGCTTATGGTCGTGCTGCTCCGGATTGTTAGCCTTGTCATGCGATATGATCGCCGTTTTGTTCATTCCCTTCTCGTCGAGCCACACGATGGCAGGTTTAGCCCTTTCCGCCGTCCATTGAAGGCGAATCAGATCAGACTGATGCCCCTCTTCCTCAACCCACCTCTGGTCAGTAGACATATGTAGTCGCTCATTATGTGGTACGCGAATATTGTTATCGGATTGTTTGAGTTCGCTTAGGGTAATCTCCGATTCTTGTTTCTGAACTGTACAGCCAATGCCCAACAAGCAGATGCCGCCTACTATCATCATAATCGTCCTAATGTACTTCAAAGCGTTTCCCTCCGTTGTCGTAAATTCGAACACGTTACGTAATAAGACTGATCGTATTATATTCAACAGAGGTCGTATACCCATTTCATCAAACTTCCCGGAAAAATGATTCTTTTCGTCTATACAATCAAAAAAGCACTCTGCCAGAGAGAAAGTCCTATAAATCCCACGATCATAATCCCACGAGGGGATATAACGAAACATGATTGATTGTTATGGATTCACGAATTTATGATCATCCATATTAGCTTGTTCAACGTCCACCCAATTTGCATTATGCATCATCTCGGAAGAATCCCCATGAAATGCCTTCATCGCTTCCTGATCATCAGACAGCCGATATCTCATCCAAGCCGTCAAGTACCCCCTATGATTGCCACCATTACCTTCAATCGCTGTATGAGCAGCACCTTTTGCCATCCCCATCATAACAGGCGTGTTCGGATGAGTATTATGTAAGGCTAATTGATTCGTTGATACCGGTGAGATTAGAAAATCTCGTGTACCTCCCATAATGAGAAAAGGAGCGGTAATACGTGCTGTATCGTACACATCTTCTGGATCACAATGCTTCAAATCCGGGAGAGCGATGGAAACAACCGTCTTAATCCACGAACCACTTTTATAGTTGGTATGTGCATTAATAACCCCTGTAGCCCCTTGAGAATGTCCAGCTACACCAGTATGTTCCATTTGTATTTTTTGATAAAACAAGCTGTTTGCCTGTTCGTTTTCATTTTTCAAATAATCAATAGCCTCCACAATTTCTTTGCCAGTTCCTGTTGTCTTGCTATACGAATCTATTACTATGAATCCCCAGCTAGCTAGATGAGTTAAGAGCTCATCATAACGATCTGGCGTGGCATCTGTTCCATTCCCCCATGAAATAATAGGATAGGATTCGTCTTCTTGAAATGCCGGGTAGTATACTCTAAATAAAGCCTCCCCGCTCATTCTCTTAACTTCTTCTACCTTTACATGATAGCTTCCTTTCTGCGCATACCGCTGCTCAATGCTGCCTTCCGCAAGTTCTGGTATATTTGAATGAATGATGATTTGCATGAAAATTGTTATTGGAACTGCAGCGATCAGGACTAAAGCTGACAACCATAAAATCCACTTACGTTTTTTCAGAACCGACATACACATGACCTCACGATAGATTGCCGATTTCTCTATCGTTTTCTCTGTTAAAGTATGAAACTGAATGGATATACGTTAAACTTTGGACTGTTTCATTTCAGCTCTAAGCTTTCGAAAATCTCCGGGTGTTCTTTCGTGGTACTTTTTAAAAGACTGAATAAAATGATTGACATGATTGAACCCTACCCTACGGGCTATCTCGGTTATGGTGTCGTCCGTTGATATTAATAATTCGCTGCTTTTCTTTATCCGGTATTTGATCAGGTACTCGTAGGGGGTCATATGAACCGTTTTTTTAAAACATCGGGTACACTCCGAGATGCTCAGATGCGCAACATCGGCAATTTCTTGCAGCGTTACAGGAAACGAGTAGTTTTGATGTATGAAGCTAAGCATGAATTGCAGTCTCTCCTGTTGCCGCTTCACGTGTTTCGGTGCTTCCATGGGAGAGACGGACATATTGGAGATCAAGATGTACCATAGCTGTACGGTTTGAATCGAAATTTCATATTCCCATCCCCAGCTTTTTCTTATATTAAACTTCTTTCTCATTTCCCAAAGCATGTCCAATACCTGCTTCTCCCACTCCGAGTCTCCTATGATCACAAGCGAAACGAAAGAAGAATTGGTAAAAGGGAACACATAATTTTTTTCCATGGCACTGTCCGCGTGAAAGGCGAGCAGTTTTTCAGGAAAATTGAAACTCACATATTGACCGTCATGCGTTAGCTGCGTCGCCACATGAAGAACTCCCTTGTTGATCAGAATCGCCTGGCCGGTTTCCAGCTCATGATCCGTCCCATTTACTTGAATACTCAGTTTTCCTTTCGTCACCAACGTGATTTGCAGCTCTTCGTGCCAATGCAGATCGTTGAATCCTCTTCCTTCGGGAATACTTTTATGAATCGTATGCGTGTACATGATATAAGGAAACGCATCGTCGGGATACAAAATAGTCTCATGCAGCGGCTTAGTCATTCCAAGGAACTCCTTTCTATGACGATATATCTATATTAATGAAAGATATATTTGCACAATTAAATATAATACGATGATATTATTATATCATGAATTTGGCTTATCACTAGCCTGTGCACAGACGATCGGATAGGCCCTCTTGGAGGGTTATAGTTGAAAACAAATAAATCATCGCTACCGCTACATCCTTATATACTGCTATTTATCGCTATTCTGTCGGTATCCGTATCTTCGATCATGATCAAATCTTCGGATACACCAACCGCTGTAGCCGGTATGTACAGACTTTATCTATCGGCAATCATAATGCTTCCGTTTGTCCCCTGGAAAACACTCCGCTCCTTGAAACTGGACTCAAAGGATTGGGGAAACGTTATATTAGCCGGCCTGCTTCTGGGACTGCATTTCCTGTTTTGGATGGAGTCGTTGGTATATACCTCCGTGGCGAGTTCCATGGTAATCCTGGCGCTACAGCCTTTGTTTGTGATGATCGGTTCGTACTATATGTTTAGGGAACGAGCGAGTGTGTTGACCGTTCTCTGCTTGGTTGCCGCCTTGTTTGGCTCGCTTATTATCGCTTGGGGAGATATTGGTGTTTCAAGAGAGGCATTGATCGGGGACGGTTTGTCACTGATAGGAACCATACTGGTGTCGGCTTATATGCTGGTCGGACAGAAAGTGAGCCAAAAAATCAATGCAAATCTATACAGTGTTGTCGTCTTCTTTACTGGGGGGAGTGTCCTGCTCGTCTACAGTTTGTGGAATCACCATTCTTTGACCCATTACAACGCTTCGGATTGGACATACTTCCTTCTGCTTGCGATCATTCCCACGATCTTTGGCCAATATGTTTTCAACGTGCTGCTTAAGTCCATTGGTGCTACAACGGTATCCGTAGGCATTATCGGCGAACCCGTTTTGGCCATTATGCTGGCTTATCTGTTTTTGGGAGAAACGATCTCCGCATTTCAATTCGTAGGTGGAATGATTACGCTTCTGGGCATGCTGACCTATTTTTGGCTGCAAACCTTAAGATATTCAGCTCACAAAAATCTTTCGCATTGATCGGTGTATGCAGTATTAGTCCATCGGTAGCTCGTTAGCTCAAACACAAACAGCCGATCCACGTGGATCGGCTGTTTTTTTAAACCTTCTGTAAAAATATCATACAACGACATCTTAATTCTTCTGGCGCTAATCCTGCTCTCGTCCGTATTATGGCTCTATAATTTGTCTGCCCACGTTCACATCGTCTACCTTCCAATGGTTATCTTCAAATTTATAGAATACAAAGCGATCAACGAGCTCAAGATTGATAGGACCGCTTTCAAAGTAAGCCGATTGGTGCATTCTCGCCGCTGTGGTACCACTGTAGGTAATATCGGCCTTTTTTGTTAGTATAGCGTTATTTTTAATGCCATTACTGTGAATGATCTTGTTTATAAATGAGTCCGTGAAATAAGGACTGAAATGTGTTCGGATTTGGGAAAAGCTTGAGAGATCGGTGGCTTCATTTATCTTTTCATTAAGTACGTTTATTCTCTCTTGACTCATTCTCCAAGACTTCTGCGGCTCGGTATGGATAAAGACCTGTTGCAGACCGATCGTAATGGTTGTTTTTCGTTCTTGTTTGGACCACAGCGCGGTTCCGCCAAAAGCTTCAGCAAAAACACGTGCGGGCACATAAGTCGTTCCTTTATAGATTTTTGCTGGCACATCAAGACTGAAAGCAGCGTTATTTAATAAAGCTGTGCGAGAATCAACACGCAGCAATAGCTCTCGTTTGCCACGAATAATCGTAATGCTTTTTTTTGCCTGGTTCCAAGTTACTTCTGAATTGAATTTCTCTGAAACAGCACGTAATGGAATCAGCATTCGTCCATTTTCGATTTTCCCATTGTCAATCGTGTTCGATAAATTATTAGCGAAGCTTATCGCTGGATTACCGATCAGTAATGTACACACTAAAGAAAGTGTTAGTGCGAGTATTGTTTTTTTCATAGATAACTCCTCCCACGGTTCGATTATTTCCTTGACCTTAACTCAATCCTTGCTTTTTTAAAACAAACCCCTCCAGCAATTTACGCCGGAGGGATCAGGCAGTACGTAATGTAGCTATTTTTGCTCAAATATGATTACCGTTTTGGGATTCGCCATGTATTCTACGGGAGATCCTAACAGTTCGGACACGAAGCGTACGGGTACAAATGAACTATTCTGCTTCAACAGTAAAGGCGTATCAAATAAAACGGTTTTTCCATTCACGTTTGCTTTCTTTTCATTCACTTTCCAACGGATCGTTGTGTTGTCTTTGCTGATCGTTACCTCTTGTTTGCTTTGGTTCCACCCTACCTTAGAACCCAATCGCTCGGATACAAATCGAATCGGGACATAGGTGCGGCTCGATGCAATAAACGGGGCTTCGCTTAACTTAAAAGAACTCTCTCCTACGTAAGCAGTTCTACTCCCGATCACTAATCGCTGGGCTTTCAGTTGGGAATAGACGGATCCATCTCCACCGAGCTTATTGAGAAGCTGATACGTTTTAGTCGTACTTCTTAAATCCAAATAGTTACCGCTTAATTGCAACGCGTATCTTAGCGCTCCCGTGTCATAATGCGTATCGAACGAATGATTTCGAATGGGATCCAAACTCCATACACGGTTATCCTTTAGATATAAATATTGAAGTTCCTTTAGGGATTTCAAAGGCTCAAGGTTGTAAACCAAATTAGAGTTTAGACTCAAGGAAGACAGGTTAGACATTTTTTTCAGTGGGTCTAGTTTCTTGATCTGATTGTTGTCCGCGGAAAGAACCCTCATTAGCGTCATTCCTTCAAGCGCACGGAGATCCGAAATTCGATTGTTTCCGATGTTAAGGCTCATTAAACTTTTGGAGAGCGGCTTAAGTGGACTCAGGTCCGAGAATCGATTGCTCGCTAGTTCCAAATTCTTTAGCTTGGTTAAACGGCTCAAGGGCTGAATTTTCGCGATCTGGTTCCCGTTCAGTTGTAACCATGTTAATTCTGTGGCCATTGATAATGCCGTAATGTTCGAGATTTGATTATCGTTCGCTTCGAATGTATGCAGACGCCCAAGCTGCTTGATCACATCAATCGACGAAATTTGGTTCCGGTTTACGATCAACATTTCCAAATCCGTCATGGCGGACAACTCCTGAATTGAAGCGATCTGATTGTCCGCAATATCAAGTTCGCGAAGCTTAGTCAATGACTTGAGTGGCGTAATATCGTCAATTTCATTATTGGACAAGTCAAGATATTTCAAATTCGAAGCAGATTGCAAGCCTTGAATGCTTTTAATTTCTCGTCTTGAAAGATCAAGTAATGTTAATGATTCCATATCTTTCTGTGTAACAGCCGCATTTTCATCCTTTTTTATAATTTCTTTTATTGCTTGCTCCAACTGCTCATCCTGAAAACTTACTTCCAAGGAAGCCTGCTCCATAGATGCCTGTCCCGGTAAGCTGAGCATCATTACCAAAACGAATACAAGCCCTGATAAAACCTTATTCATTTCGTTCCTATCCCCTCTTCTACTGGTGTCTTATGGTAATGACGCTTATAACCTATAAAAGTTGCAGTCCATTTTTTTCCATTCCCATGGGGGCATTCAGGACCGATTCAAAAGCAAAAGCCATGGGTCACAGCGTGAAAAATAACGATGCGCCCATGGCTATTTATTAGGAATCATAAGGCACCATGCATTATGGCGCGACAGAATTTTGTCATGGAATTCCCTGCCGTTACCGGATGCCCGGTATTTACGGCGTCGGCGGCAAAACGACGGCTCCATTCGCCTTGCCGTCAATGCCGAGAACTTCGATTTCATCAAGGAAGACCCAGACGTTGACCGGGAATTCGATCTTGACGTAGCGGGCGTATACTTTATCGGCTCCCGCTTTCCCCGGCACGCCGTCTGCTGACCCGCTCCATCTCACGAATTCGGCAGAGGCAGCATCAAGTGCCGGTGGTGTTGAAACGGTTGCCAGCGTGCTCCAGGTTTGGCCGTTCGTTGAAACGGAAAAATCAACGTTCTGAGGGAAATAGATGCCGGGTCCTTGATCCTGAAGAAAATGGGCTCTGATTGATCCGATCGATTTGTTGTGGCCCAAATCCAATGTGATGGTGCGGCTTCGTTCTTCAGGGTAGGTGCTTCCCGCATGGCCCTGCCACTGCTCGTTGCTGAAATCCGTTCCGCCGAATAGGCCGTTCGTCAGTTCATTCCCAGAATCGGGATAGCTGCTGTTCGGCGGTCGCGAAATGGTATAGCTTAGTCCTTGAGCCAAATTGCCGAGGCCCCAGTCGTCTGACCAAATTCCCATGAGAACTTGGGCATAGGTATCAAGCACCGTTGCTGCCGGTGCCGAAATCAACCCTTGTGCTTGCACGGCCGGGTCGTGAATGTGTGCGAGGAAATCCTGCATATACGTTACGGCGTCCTTCGGCTTGTTTTGCTCCAGAAGCAGCTTGATGTTTTGCAAACGGTACAATAACTCATTGCCAAAAACCGAATTGATTTCGTTCGACGCGACGTAACTGCGTACAAGCTCCTCCATTGTCTCCGGCGTCGGGCTGCTGTCAATCGTGTACGTTCCGTTCAAGAACTGGTACAGCCAGTCATACATTAAACGCAAGCTTGGGTCCTTGCTTACCCCTAAGTTATAAACGGCATTATTACCTTGGTAATACGCCCTAAATCCATTCTGCATCAAGCCGGTGTCAACACCGCTGTTCAAGTATTCGATATAACGATCGCGGAATACGCCCTCCGTCAGCATCCTGTCATCGAACTCAAGCTCGATCGACATCCCATATTGCTTGGCCAGATTCGCGGCATCCTCCAAGCGGTCGGAATCCATTCCGCCGAAGAAATAGTTAGGCTGAAGCGCCACGGCATCAAACCCTACCTCTTTCCACATAAAGCTTTTATAAGCCAAAGAGTGAGGAATCCAGAAAAATTTCAAGTTCATGTCATGAACTTTGCCGCTTACAGCTTTGAGCAAATCCGGGCCTGTATCGCTTGTGCTGATTTGTTCTTCCAGCCAGTACATGCCGACAAGCTCCAGATTGGAATAGTTCGCCTCCTGCCATCTTTGGCGAACCTGATCCAGCCACCACTGCATCACTTTTATCCGGTTTTCGAGCGCTTTCTCTTTGCCGACAACCGAGTCGTTAAAGCTTTCGGATACCCCGTCACCGTCAACGTCGCCAAAGTCGTTTACGTATTCCCCCGGGTTCGGAATCATGAGCACAACCTTCATTTTATGATCAGGCTGGTTCAGCTTGGCTCCGACTTCCACTGTAGCCTCATTCAACTGCTGCATATCCCCCGCGGCTGCGAAGGTTTTATCCAAATACCAGTTCCAGTCCTCCAGGATCGTCTGTCCGACACCGAAGTCGCGGCCGGCAGGCGAAGCCAGTCCGAGATATAATATCCCGTCAAAAAGCCAGTCGACAGGCTCGCCGTCTTGATTTACGTAACTGATGTTAGGGATGATCCGTTCCTTGTTCCAATCGCCCAACCCATCTGCATATTGTCCGTTATACAGCAGATTCAGGTTCCGGATACCGGCTGTAGCTTCTCCCGGCTCCAAAAAACGAGGCTGTTCGGCAGGAACCTTTACCGCCCCCTGAGCCATGCCATCCGTACCTATAATTTCGATTTCGTCAATGTATTCCCATTGCGAAGGATGCATCGTAAAAGGTTACTTTAACATAACGCGCATAAGCCAGCTTGCCGTCCGTATTCCCGCCTTTGATTCCATCCCGGCTGCCGTCCCATTCAAAGTTCTCCTGCCTTGGCGT
>NZ_AEXS01000181.1:0-901 GCF_000204455.1 Paenibacillus sp. HGF5
TGGTTATGTTCCGTCTCCTTGCGGATGCCATGGGGGAGAAATAGGGGCGCACCATCACATGCCGCATTTCGGGTACCCACAACATGGACATCGTCCGTACGCGCCTGACATGGGGGCACCGTATCAGCCGTGGCAGGGGGGGATGAACTACAATTCTTGGGCATACGGCTCTCCGTCTGCACCTATGGGAACACATGGAGCCTATCCTTCATTTGTAAATCCATATGAACCGAACTGGAATGATCGGCAAAATGATCAGCCGATCGATTCCGAATTCAATGCTGCAGCTCCTTTCGAAACAAAGCAAAGCAATGTGACGGTTAGCAGTGAATTTGAAAACGGTACGGGGCCATCCATATCCGGAGAGGCCGCCATTGAAGAAAGTAACAAGTCGAAAGCCAAAGTCCATCGTCAGCAAGCCAAAACAGGACCGGCAGCCAAGAAATCGCGCAAGCCGCAATCTTCTGCTAAAACCAAGCGCGACAATCCTTGGATCAGGGGTTAAATCATTATGTTGTGACTATAGTTGAACAAGAGGGGGCCGATTTTCGGTCTCTTTTTGTTTGCTGTATGATGTATAGTCTATAAATCTCTTCATCGTTAGCAGGCAATATAAAAGAAATATTATTTGGAAAAAATTATGTATTGCCTTCGAATCGAAAAATATGATACATTATAAATCCAGTCGCGAAACGCAAGGTTGCGCTGGAACAGAGGTCAGCCGAGAGTGATGAATGGACATTAAAAACTTTCTAAAAAAACCTCTTGCATTATCGAAACAAACATGATATATTATAAGAGTTGCTGATGCGAACGAGATTCGCTGGTGACGAAGAAGTTGATCTTTGAAAACTGAACAACGAGTGAGTGAAACGAACCACTTCGGTGGGGAGTTGAAATA